>NZ_JAMPSW010000024.1:0-46339 GCF_028484855.1 Providencia sp. PROV033
GAATATCATTTTTATATACTTCAATGAACTTGGAGAAAAAATAAATTTAAAAAACAAACCTTATGAGCAATCCAATATTCTAAAGAATATTAACAACTTTATTGATAATGATTTTTTTACTTATCAGTATTCATCCATTATTTACTCAAAAAATGAAAATTTACCTCAGCTTTTCATCATGGAGCTAAAAGATAGCGAGTACATTCTCATTAAGAATCAGGTTGGAATACTCTCTAACCTAACCAACAATGTCATTGTCACGAAAGAATTACTTGAAAGTAAAAACTTATTTTTCTTTCGCGGTATACCAAAAGATTTAGCTGAAGATTCAATGTTTAACTCATTAGTTAAGCTCACACCAAAATCTGCCCTATTTTCTTTGCCTTTAATTTTATTCGCTTTACTACTCCCTTTATATTCAAACTTATTTAATTCTCGATTAGTTTATAGCGAATCCATTAGCTCATTATTATATATTAGCTTTATTTTTGTTTTTATTATTGGAATTGAGTTTTTCATTAAACATTTCATTCATGAACAAAATCTCCAAGAAATAAAAATTAATATTGGTATTTTCAACCGCTATTTTCTGGATTTGCTGCAGCGTTCTAATTGCAAAAGTGCTTCAATTAAAGTCAGAACAGCGGAATCTTCTATTCTACAAGTCTGGGAGCTTAAGCCACAAATTATCTATGATATTGGATTAACGATTTTATTTTCATTATGCATTATCAGTATGCTGGGTTTTTATTCTATTTTGTTATTTTTTATTATGCTGCCCTTGCGTTTATCTGTGTGCAGGTTCGCTTCCGCTCTTATCAAAACATGTTGCGAACCAATAGCATTAACTATGAAAAATCAGCTCTGTACTACTCATTAGAGCAAAAAAAGCAGGAGCTTCGCTTCCTTGATGAAAATAATTTTCATCAATATGTCGATACCAAGAACCATGAAGATGAGAACGTTAAATTAAAATTAAATGATGCGAATCATCATTGGGCAGAGATCATCAGAACCAATTCATTTCTGTCTATGATGGTCATGTATATCACTTGCTACCTAGCCGTAGGAAATGGAATGCTCAGCTTGGCGTCCATTATCGCCGTTTTAATTATCAATGGACGACTTTCAGCAGCCATCACAGGCGCAATTAACCGCAGTTTTGTTGTTAAAACACATTTATTTCACATCAGATCCAGTATTAATCAACTCATCAATAACCTAACACCTAGGTTTAAAGAAAATGGTTTGAAAATCAGTAAGTCACATATTTTTCAAACAACAAATTTAACACTCAATATTGATGAAAAAAAACGAGTTGATAATCTCAACATGACAGTTAAAGCAGGGGAGTTTATTGGTATTACTGGTATATCGGGGTCCGGGAAAACATCTCTGATAAACGTGCTTTGTGGTATTTCTCAAAATTACTCTGGCGATATCTCGATTAACAATATTAAATTGAATGAAATTTCCAGCCCCTATTTTCAGCAAAAAATCGCATACTACTCGGGTGTTGCTGCCTATTTTAATGGTTCCTTGAGAGATAATTTTAATCTTAATGGAATTTTCGATGATGCAACTATGGCTCGCCTCATTATGCTTTGCTGCCCCCAATTAAAAATCAGCCAAGAAACCCTAGAAGATATACTTATCGCAGATCTTCCTATTTCTACAGGGGAAAAACAGAAACTCATGTTAGTGAGTTCCTTATTCAAGCAACCAGAGATCATATTTTTAGATGAAGCTACGGCTTTTATGGCATCAAAAGATGCACTCAACTTTATGCATCTCATTAGAAAAGAACTGAAGTTAGAAGACTCAATTGTTTTCTGTGCAACCCATGATTTAGGTCTCTCTTCGCTGTTTACTCAGCATATTTCCTTAACGACTCAAGCCTCTCAGGCTCATAGAATATCGGTACCCTCAAGTAAAATGAACGACGTCATTTTGCCTAAAATATCATTAAATAAAACAGTGCTATAACGTAAAAAAGCCCACTTCAGAATCTGAAGTGGGCTTTCCATCTTGTCTCCCCAAAAGAGTCTTACAAGAACGTGAAGAAAATCATTCCAACAACGGCCCCTGTGGTACCCAGAATAGTTTCCATCAGAGTCCACGTTTTCAAGGTTTGTGCTTCAGTCGCCCCCGTAAATTTACCGAATAACCAGAAACCAGAGTCGTTCACATGGCTCAGGATTAATGAACCACCTGAGATACAAATTGCTAGTGCAGCAAGTTGAGCACCGGAATAACCTAACTCACCGATAACCGGTAATACCAAACCTACGGTCGTTAAACACGCGACTGTCGCAGAACCTTGGATAACACGCACGGCACCCGCTAACACGAAACACGCAACAGCAATAGGTAAGCCTGCACCAATCAGTGAATCACCGAGAGCTGGACCCACACCAGAATCCACCAGCACTTGTTTAAATACGCCACCAGCACCTGTGACTAACAGAATGATACCTGCAGGTTGAATTGCCGCAGAACACACTGCCATCACACGCTCTTTGTCCATACCGTAACGGAAACCCAGACCATAGATTGCCAATAAGCACGCCAGTAATAAGGCAGTAAATGGGTGACCAATAAACTCTAACCAGTTTTCTAAGTTAGATCCTTTTTCAACAAAGTGCGTACCAATCGTTTTTAATCCAACCAGTAACAGTGGGAACAACACGAGGCTTAAGCTGAATCCAAAGCTTGGCATTTTACCGTCAACTGCTTTTGGTGCTTGGTAATCAGCAGGAATATCAATGTGAACAAACTTGCTAATAAAACTTCCGAACAGTGGACCGGCTAAAATCATGCTAGGGATAGCAGCACATAAACCGATTAAGATCATCCAACCGTAATCCGCTCCCATTTGCGAAGCCACCAGCATAGGAGTAGGTCCCGGTAACAAGAAGGCGGCCGCAGCGGCAACCCCTGCAAACAGAGGAATGGCTAAGCGCACAACGTTATGGCCTGTGCGGTTTGCGACGGCAAATACCACACCGATTAATAACACGATCGCAACATCAAAAAATAGCGGTAATGCACAAATTAATCCGGCAATCCCAACAGCATAGTGCGCGCGTTTTTCACCGAATAAATCCAGCAGCTTATGAGCAACTTGGTCTAATGCCCCAGTTTCATGCAGAATTTTTCCGAACATAGCGCCCAGAGCAACCACTATTGCGAGAAATCCAAGCGTTCCTGCCATTCCTTTTTGCATGGTTGCGGTAATATCTTGAACTGGCATTCCAGAGAATAACCCTGCGCCAATCGAGACAATCATCAAAGCAACAAATGCATGTAAACGCGCGTACATGACTAAAAATAGCAATAACACCACCGAGCCAACGGCAGTCAGTACCAATGTTAAGGTACTTAATGTTTCTACAGGTGCGTTCATGCTTTATCTCCCGTCATAATTTGACGAATAGTGGCACAGGTATTATCGATAACCACATCGAGGGCAGGACGAATATCGACAGCATAAGCATCAGTTTCTTGCGCGTCAGGTTCTTGTAACGTTTCAAATTGTGATTTCAACATTTCAGGTTTAAAGAAATGACCACGACGTGCTTTTAAACGTTCTTCAATAACGACTGCATCTCCTTTTAGATAAATAAAATATAGATTTTTATTATCTTGGCGCAGAATATCGCGATAACTTTTTTTCAATGCTGAGCAAACAACTAACGAGACTTGATTCGTTCTTTGCATTGCAAAAATAGCACTGTTAAGAGCTTCTAACCAAGGACGACGGTCATCATCATTCAAAGCCTGTCCTGATGCCATTTTCATGATATTGGATTTCGGGTGCAAAAAGTCCCCGTCTAAAAAAGCCGCGTTTAACTGCTGAGCAACGCCACTCGCTACTGCTGATTTGCCGCTACCCGATACCCCCATTAAGACAAATGAGTAGTTTTGATTCTGGGTATCACTCATAGGAAACTCCTCGGGTGTTGAAAAAAGGTGACTTAATTCTAGATTTTAAATTTGATTTAGGCTCTTAGCCTTGAGCTACCAAAGATGTTACCGGTAACAGGTTACGGGTAACATTATTGCCAGTGGATATTTATTTAGCAATTAGATAGGCGAAGAAAACGACGGAACTGTGATGATAATCGCAATAATATTTTGCTGACTCGATGCAACCTTACTAGATACTTTCACCAGTTAGTAACTTAAAACCAACATCGAATTTTTTCTGCGGTAATTTCTCTCCACGCATTCTGGATAACAACACTTCCGCAGCCTTGCGCCCCATCAGCTCTCGGGGTGTTAAAATACTCGCCAGTTTAGGGGTC
This sequence comes from Providencia sp. PROV033, assembly GCF_028484855.1. Classification (NCBI taxonomy): domain Bacteria; kingdom Pseudomonadati; phylum Pseudomonadota; class Gammaproteobacteria; order Enterobacterales; family Morganellaceae; genus Providencia; species Providencia sp. PROV033. The sequence continues at coordinate 4,308 of NZ_JAMPSW010000024.1, forward strand.
ATCACCTGCCCCACATCATGTCCGTGGAAACCCGATATTGCTAAATCGGTAGGCACGTTGATCCCTAAACGCTGGCATTCAAAAATGGCACCGATCGCTAAGTCATCATTGGTACAGAATAAGCCATCCGCATCAGGATATTTCACGCGGCACTCTTGAAGCAATTGTGCACCAAGGGAATATGAGGAGCTTTCTTGGGTCATCAAATTACGCGGGGTAAGCTTGGCATCAAGCATCGCTTTTTCATAGCCTTGCAAACGGATAATTGTTCGCTCATCCTGCCGAGCGCCTAAATAAACGACTTTACGGCAACCGCGTGCAATCATTGCTTCGGTCATTTGACGAGAAGCTTCAAAGTTGTCGATTCCCACCGCAATATCAAAACAAGGCGAAATACTGTCCATGATTTCAACAACGGGGATACCTGCTGTTTTTAGCATGCGTTGAGTACGGGCAGTATGAGTACGTTCGGCAAGAATAACGCCGTCAATATTATAAGAAAGTAGAGATGTTAAACGCTCTTCCTCTTTTTCCGCCCGATAGCCATAGTGCGCCAACATGGTTTGATAACCATAGCGATCCGTCACAGTTTCAATACCGCGAATCACTTCAGCAAAAACTTGGTTAGTTAAAGATGGAAGTAGGACACCAATGGCATGGCTTGTGGCGTTCGATAAAATGTCTGGTGCTTTATTTGGAATATAGCCTAACTCCTCAACTGCATTCGCAATTTTCCCACGCAACGACTCTGAAACTTGCTCAGGATTACGTAGAAAGCGACTCACCGTCATTTTCGTGATACCGACGCGGTCGGCTACATCTTGCAAAGAGGGTCTTTTATTCTTCATATATCCCATATATCTATAATACGCCTTTATATTTCATTATGTTCTGCGATCTGCCTATGGATAGCAATCCTTGTTATTGCTTTAAATCACAGAAACGTCGACTTTTCAGCCGTATCGCATTTTTACTGTTGACTCTCTTGCCTGACTTCGCTAATTTTCGCGCTATATAAATATAAGTATAACGATACTAATTATGGCAATGAATAGACGACATTTTCTCCAATCCTGCGCGGTCCTCACGGCATTCTATAGTTTACCTGCATTTAGCCGTAGCCCTGTCGCAGAGGCATTATTTGGTCATTTACCTTCCCATGAAAATATTCAAAAAGTGATCACGGCGGGACCGCCCGCAGATTTACTGATGTTTGCCCTTGCCCCTGAAAAAATGGTGGGTTTCGCCTCGATTTCGCTAAAAAAAGGCAATAGCGATTTGTTTGCGCCCCAATGGATGAACTTACCCGTTTATGGACGCCTTGCTGGGCGGGGTAGCACATTGTCCCTTGAGCAGTTATTGGCTTTTCATCCTGATTTGATCCTCGATACAGGCAATCTGGATGATACTTACCGTTCTCAAGCAGAAAAAGTCGCCAAACAAACGGGGATCCCTTATCTACTGATGGATGGCAAGCTTCTTGATGCGCCACAACAACTGCGCCAACTCGGTCGCCTATTGAATGTAAATCAACAGGCTGAAAAACTGAGTATGATCGCAGAACGCTATCTTAGCAATGCGCAACAATTTGCACTGACCCAACAACAAAACCCCCGCAGTTTTTACCTCGCAAGAGGTGCGAAAGGATTACAAACAGGTACAAAGGGCTCGATTCATACCGAAGCGATTGAAATGTTGGGTTTTCGTAATGTCGTGGATATTGAAGGATTCTACGGTTTAACCGATGTTTCCATGGAACAACTGTACCAATGGGAGCCTGACATTATCATTACCCAATATGATGAAGCCGTTGAACTCCTTACTCATTCCCCTCTGTGGGCAGGGCTCAGTGCCATAAAATCAAACAACCTATTGGTATTCACTGGCATGCCATTTGGTTGGTTAGACGGACCACCGGGCATCAATCGTTTACTGGGTATGAGACGCTTACAGAGCCACTTCGACAATGCCGTTGAAGAAACCATGACTCACGACCTCAGGCAATTTTTTGAGCTGTTTTATCATTCATCATTAACCTCACCACAGGTTGATTTGCTGATGGAAATGTCATGACTACAGGCTGGCTGAACACGAAAACTAAGCCTTTGCTGCTGCTGGTCATTTTACTGCTCTGTGCGTTGATAGCATTAACCAATGGTAAATACTCACTAACCTTGGAAGAACTGTATCGCCTATTCATTCAATCACCGGTGGATAACCCACGCAGTAGCACTGTATTTTGGCAAATTCGATTTCCTCGTGTCTTCGCAGCAATCATTATTGGTGGAGGACTTGCGATTGCAGGCGCGGCATATCAAGGCATGTTTCGTAACCCACTCGTGTCTCCTGATATTCTAGGGGTCTCAGCGGGTGCCGGTGTTGGCGCGGTTTTGGGAATTTTTTTAGGGCAATCCCTCGTTTCTATTCAGCTGTTCGCTTTCATAGGTGGGCTCATCACGGTAGCCGTGGTGTATCTGATTGCCCGTCTAGCGCGCCAGCATGACCCTATCTTGTCTCTGGTATTGGTTGGCGTCGCGATCAGCGCTATGTGTGGCTCAGCGATTTCATTAATGAAAATTTTAGCTGATCCCTACACTCAACTCCCGTCTATTACATTCTGGTTATTAGGTGGGTTATCCTCCATTACTCAACAAGATTTATGGTCCGTGCTTCCTGTCATGATGGTGGGTTTTATTCCCTTATTGATGCTGCGCTGGCGTATGAATTTGCTCAGTTTGTCCGACGAAGAAGCCAAAAGTTTAGGGGTCAACGTCACCTTAAATCGAACCATTTTAATTATCAGCGCAACACTGATCACGGCCAGTACCGTGTCAATTGCAGGGATTATTGGATGGGTAGGACTAATAGTGCCTCATATTACTCGAATGATAGTGGGTGCTAACTTTCGCTATCAACTTCCTGCAGCAATGGCGATCGGGGCGATATTACTCCTCATCACCGATACCCTCGCACGAACGATAGCAGCCATTGAGCTACCTTTGGGTATTTTAACCTCGGCAGTAGGCGCGCCATTTTTCTTAGCCATTTTGCTGCAAACAAGGCGAGTAAAATGAGTATGTTAACCCTAAATAATGTCGCGATTGGTTATCATCGCCAAGCCATCATCGAAGGTATCAATCTGCATTTACCTGAAGGGGAAATGACCTGCCTGCTTGGGGCGAATGGTTGTGGTAAAACCACCCTAATAAAAACATTATTAGGGCTGCTTCCTGCGATTCATGGAGATGTTCACTTACAAGGCAAATCTATCAGCCTGTTAAAACCACGGGATATAGCGAAAGTGATTGCTTACGTACCACAAGCACACGATACGCCATTTACATTTTCTGTTGTCGATATGGTCATGATGGGGCTTACACCGCATTTGTCCTTATTCTCAGTCCCGAGCGAGAAAGAGCAAACCGATGCTCTCGAGCAATTACAAAAATTGGGTATCGCCCACCTTGCCACTCGCTTGTACAGCACGCTCAGTGGCGGAGAAAAACAGCTCGTGCTCATTGCCAGAGCCTTAATCCAAAAACCGCAGTTATTGATTATGGATGAACCCGCCGCTAGTCTCGATTTTGGTAACCAAATCCGCTTGTTACAGCATGTCCAAGGGTTGAAGCAGCATGGCATCACCGTATTGATGTCCACCCACCATCCCCAGCATGCGGCTGCCATTGCCGACCATGTCATTTTGTTAGATAAGCACCATCAAGCGCGGCAAGGCTCTACTCAAAGTATGTTAACGCTCACTAACTTGGCAGAACTCTATAATATTGATGCGCCGAGCATTACGGCTCATTTTCAGCTTCCACTCAATTTTACTTGTTAAGGTCAGGGATTATGCTTATTCACCAACTCGATTTTGCACAGATGTACCAGCAGCACATGCAACAGGCTCAACGTTCACGTAAAGAACCTGAACATTGGGATAAAAAAGCCCAACAAATGGCACAAAACTGTGCCAACCCGAATGATCCATACTTAATTCGCTTTCGCCAATTAATGGATTTTACGGGCGCCAATACATTGCTGGATGTCGGGTGTGGACCGGGTTCCATTAGCCTATATCTCGCAAACCAATTTCAATCCGTTACAGGTATCGATTACAGTTCCGGCATGCTAGAGATGGCGAATATCCGAGCCAAAGAAATGAACATCACCAATGCCCAATTTAAACCACTAGCATGGGAGGATAGCTGGGACGAATTACCAAAAGCCGATATCTCCGTCGCATCCCGTTCTACCCTTGTAGATGATTTAAAAGCGGCGCTCTTAAAGCTGAATCGCCAGACTAACTTACGCGTCTATACCACTCATACCGTAAACCCAACCTTTATAGATGAAAAAATTATCCGTGAAATTGGGCGTGAGGTTGTTAGCCTGCCAACGTATATCTATGCGGTCAATATCCTTCATCAAATGGGAATTCATGCTCGTGTCGACTTTATTAACAGTCATAATGCTGGCGGATTTGACAGCGCAGAAGCATTCATTGATAGCATAAACTGGTCACTCAAAGATCTCACTGCCGAAGAAAAAGAAAAACTGCACGCCTATTACAATAAACAAACCGCAGAGGGCAAAACACTGCCATTCCCATCCCGAAGCTGGGCAATGGTGTCATGGGATGTCGTGGATGAAGCGGACCTCACATTATGATCTATATACCTGATGCCCTTATTGACCAGCTGCTCCTCGATGATATTCAGTACGGGGATTTAACTAGCCGTGCTCTCGGACTTGATCATCAGCAAGGTTCCATGACATTCACCTCCAAATTAGGAGGCTGTATCAGTGGATTGGCTATCGCTCAACGCATGCTAAGTAAATTAGGCATTACCAGCGAATGTCACTGTCGTGATGGAGATATCGTGGAGCCACAAAGCTGCGTAATCAGCGCCTCAGGCTCAGTAGAGGCATTGCATCAAGGCTGGAAAGCTGTACAGAATGTGTTGGAATGGTGTGGCGGTGTCAGTCACTACACCTACCAGATGGTTACCCTATTAAAAAAATATCAGCCCAATGGGCAACTGGCTTGCACGCGGAAAACTATTCCCAATACGAAGCCACTCGCTCTGACGGCCATTCTTGCTGGTGGCGGGATCATCCATCGTGCAGGAAGCGCTGAAACTGTTTTACTGTTCACCAACCATCGCAATTGCTTAGCTGATCCTCATGATTGGCAAGCTCATATTCATACACTGCGAACCGCTGCACCTGAAAAACAGATTATCGTCGAAGCCGATGACTATGACCAAGCCTTACTCGCCATTGATGCCAAAGCCGATATTGTGCAGCTTGATAAGCTACCGGCAGAACAGATACAGCAATTACAGCGCAAAGTGGTTGATACCCAATCCCATAGCCGCTTATCCATTGCCGGAGGCGTTAACCTACAAACTATCGAGCGTTTTGCCCAAACAGGTGTCCCTTTATTAGTCACCTCAGCGCCCTACTACGCAAACCCGAGAGATATCAAAGTACAGATATTTAAATCTTAAACGTACTGAATAACAGATTTAAAACCTTGTCCTGCGGTTAGCCGCGGGATGCTGTTTTATGGCAAATGCGACGCCTATCGCTATATATTTATATATATATCGAAATTCATCGCAATAAAAACTAACTGGAAATCAATAATGAAAATAAAAAAAATTACCTATTTAATAGGAATGGCATTATTCGCAGCACACGGGCAAGCAGCAGTAAACAACACCGAAAGTGCACCTAAAAAATCGCAAACTGAAACCAGCCATGACGTTATGTCAGTGTGGAGTACCCCACTTGCCGCAGATGCTAATGTGATCACTGAATCACAAATGAAGCAGCTTAATAAAACTAACGTCGCACAAGCACTCAGTACGCTCCCTGGTGTAGCCATTCAAAAATCCGGTAACCGTAATGAAACCCAAGTGAATGTACGCGGTTTTGACAGCCGCCAAGTCCCCGTTTTCTTCGATGGTATTCCAACCTATGTGCCTTATGATGGTACGCTCGATCTTGGGCGCTTTATGACCAGCGAACTCGCCAGTGTAGAACTCTCTACTGGCTATACATCCCTACTGCAAGGTCCTAACTTAATGGGCGGCGCAATCAACTTAACGACCGCAACTCCGAAAAAGCCGTTTGAAGCTAACTTAAGCGTTAATCAAGGTTTTGCTCGAGGTGCGGACAATGCTCATAACGTCAGTGCTCGTCTTGGTGCTCGTAATGACTTAGGCTTTATTCAAGTTAGTGGTAGTCAATATAAGCAACGCTTTATGGGGTTACCAAGTTCTGATGATAATAACCCTTATGCCGGTACTCATGGGCGCCGTACTAACTCGGCTACTGATGATAAGCGTTTAATGCTGAAAATGGGTTGGACACCACGCGAAGCCGATGAGTATGTCGTCACTTACATTAAACAAGATGGCGACAAAAATAGCGCGCCAAATGCCAACTCAGATAAACAACAAATCTGGCAATGGCCAGCCTATGATAAAGAGAGCATCTACTTTAATGGCACCACACAGGTCACCGATAATATTGCACTACAAAGCCGTATTTACCACGACTCATTCAAAAATACACTGCACCAATATAAATCCGTAAAAGATTATCAAAAAGGCAATTACAACTATAGCCGCTATGATGACTACAGCAATGGTGCCGATTTACGCGCTGACTTTACTGTACGCGAATTAGATATGCTGTCATTTGCCGCTCACTGGAAAGAAGATGTTCACCGCTCTCGTAGCAATAAAACCAATCCTTTTGACCGTTATAAAGACCAAACTTGGTCAGTTTCTACCGAATATCAATGAGTTGCTACGGATAAGCTCGATATTATCGGTGGTATTGGTTATGACTGGCGTGATAGTGATGATGGTAAGCGCTACATCTACAACAAAAAAACAGGGGCAATGGAAGGTGTTCAGCACTATGACAATAATAACCAGCATGCCTTTAATTGGGAAATGATGGCGCGTTACCATCTCGAAAATGAAGATACCGTTCAGTTCTCCGTATCAGAACGAAGTCGTTTCCCGACACAAAAAGAACGCTACACCGAAAACAAAATGAAGAATGACGATTCATTCCTCATTAACCCACATTTGGATGCAGAGCGCGCACTCACCTTTGATTTAACCTATAAAGGGCATTTCACTCCTGTGTGGAGCTACACGGCGAGTACCTACTATAACCACGTTTCGGATGCCATTATGGCGCACCATGTGGGCGAGAATAAAAAAGGCGGCACACTGCTGCAAAACCGTAACAGCGGTAAAGTGAATTATGTCGGCGCAGATATAGGCACTACTGGGCAAATTACGGATTGGATGGAGGCGGGCATAAACTACAGTTACATCCATGCTGATCCTCAGCATTACAGCGTCCGCCATGTGGCTGAATTGCCAACCCATAAAGCCTTTGCATGGGTAAAATTTACACCTTATCAACCAATGAGCATCACCATTACAGAAGAAGCTAGAAGCTGGGCATTCAACTATGTAGATAGTGAAGACAAAGTGCGCGGGTTTGCCAAAACAGATCTGCGCGTAGACTATGACTTAGGGCATGGGCTCTCAGTGAATAGCTCAATCAACAATCTGTTCGACAAATCCTATGAATATACCGATGGCTATATAGAGGAAGGTCGTAACTATTGGTTAGGAATTGAATACAAATACTAGTACTTAATTATATAAGGCAAGAATTTACTTTCTTGCCTTATAATCAAAAAAAATAAATTGTTTTATTCATTAAACTAATTTATAAATAAAATTAAGCGAAATCACTTAGGATTATTCTTATAAATAACCCTGCCTAACTTTCTAAAAAATTTAGTTTTATCTGTCGATGTAACACAAAAAATGAATTTATTTATAACAATAATCTAAAATTATTGTTTAATTTAGTTAATAGCTCCATCTTCATATTCAAATCAATATTTTTGCTAATTTATTGCAAAAAAGCTCATCACCGAATACTTGAAGTTATTCAAATCCCTATTTAGACTATACTCATAATTAAATTAATAAAATCTATAAATCCCCAATATAAATTTCACTTAAGTTACATTAAGCTAATAATTAATGAGTGGCTTAGCTATTGAATTATTTGAATTTCAGAGAGCTGATGGTAACTATGATTGAAAAACATGATTATACAATCGATAACAAATTTATTTTTGAGCAAAGAACAAGCCGTATTTTTCTAAAAGATGATCCAGATCAACATATTGAATTATCTAAACCCGCCGCTCGTTTATTTGGTGAAATCCTTTTATTAAATCTAAAAAAAGGAATTGCAACTCGTGATGAACTTCTTACAAATGTTTGGGAAGAATATGGCCTTGTTGGCTCTAATAATAATTTAAATACTTATATCAGTGAAATCAGAAAAAAGCTTGAGCTGGTTGGTATTGATCCAAAAACAATTGTAACAGTTCCCAAAAAAGGATTTAGAATTGATAGCCACCTTTCCAGTATTGCAATGGATAATGACAATAAGCTAATTGTATCTAATGAAATTATCACCTCTGATAATTATCAGATTACAGAAATGCTCACTACACCATCTAAGAAATTATTAGCCCATCAACCCGATGAAGCTATAGATATTCCTATTTCTGATAATATTCATGGAACAATGTCATTTCAAACTCCATTCAGTAATATTACTAATGATTTAAATATAAAACCTATTGATTCTTTAGAAGAGAATACTGTAAAAAACAGTCATAAAAAGAAAAAAATATTATTTTTTATGATATTACCACTAGTGGCGATATCATTATTTTATTTATTTATCAATAAGTTAACCAACCAAGGAGCAGTTAAAAATAGTTATACAACTTTCGGAGTTCGAGATAGCTGTGTATTTCAATCACCTATAAACCTGAATGAACAAGCTATTAAAACTAATCTAGAGTTTATTAATAAAAAGCTAGATAAATATAATATCTCTTGTGATGAGCCCAAAAGAATTATTTTTCTATCTGACGTAAATGCATCTTATTCATTTGATAAGAATGCAGCAATAAGTATCTGCAAAGAAAAAAATAATCATTTTGACTGTGTTTCTATTAACGATCAGAGAATTTAAATGAAAAAGTATCTTATTACTGCGGCTTTAGCTGCAGTTATTGCCCCTATCTCATATTTAACATTCGAAAAAGAGAAAGAAGATATAAAACTTTGCCATTCTGAAATAGTATGGATAAAAGAAAATAGTACTCCTGAAGGTATTATTCTCAAATCTAAAATGTCTCTACAGATTTCAGACAATCATAATGGGAGAATGAATTTTTATGGTTATATAAAAAATCAAGAAACTATTTATCGACTAGATCGTGCTGTTTATTTCTCTTATACCCCTGTAGATAAAAAGGGTAATTATGCAGTGATAATGAATTCCTCATCTGTTACAAATTCTGATAACACCCCTAATGACGTATTTTCTAATTTTATACAATTAGAAAAAGATAAAATAAAATATTATGTAAATGTTAATAAAATGGAAGATAATATTTATATTTTAAAAGATGAAGCTTATTCCGCTTTTACTTGCTCTGCAGAGTAAGAATAGAATTAGACAATCAAAATACCTAATAAGTATTATATTGAATAACTACTATTTCTAATAAATAAAAAATAGAATAAAAAAAGCCTACCAACAATTACGTTTAAGTAGGCAAAACCGTCAACATGGGAAAATGACGAATACAAAATTCTTGTTTCTTTACATCATGGAATAGTCATAACCAGAGTCAACACACCACTAAAATTCCCTGGTGCAACCGTACCATTTGTTTTCAACACGGATTCCACAGTTACAAGTTCATTCGTGTTTGCTCTTGCATTGATAATAGTACCAAACCATGCAGGCTGATCGTTCAATGTCACTCGCGACATTAATTCGCCATTCGAACGTAAAGGCACATATTCCTGCAACATATTTGAAGACACTTTTACTCGCATGTTTTGGTTGCAAACAATAGAGAAGAACCCGCGTTGAGTATTCCCATTCAGATCACCTGCATTTAACGATCCATGGTCTAATTCGAGCCGGTTATTGGCAACATAGTTGAAATAACATTTACCTGCTGGTGGCGGTGCAATGCCACAAATTCCACCGGGTAACATTTTTGCTGAGCTACTGGTGCGGTTTGTGTCTAAAAAGATCCCAACACACTCATCTGCGGTAATAGAACCTGAGTGACGGGTTTCTCCTTTTTTAGGAAAACTCAGACCACATTGGTTTTGCGCAGCATCGATAATCGATGCCATCGTCGGGTAAGTCGCAAAATTTATAGCGCATTCCCAGTCCTTACGAGACCCAGCCCCCCCAATATTCGGTGCTTTATGTAGATGGTTAATCGTAAAATAACAATTTCGAGAACCTGCGGAGCCTAAAACAGCAACACACGGATTTGGTTCCGTAGGAGAATTCGCTTTCCAATAATCAAATTGGTAATAATAAGTGTGGCTACTACCTGAATTAACAATATCTTCAACATACGAAAAATAAGTCGATCCATAGCCAAGCGAACTTATAAAAAGCAACGGTATTAATAATAACCTTTGAATTCGTTTTCCCATTTCAGCTCTCTTTATATATTTAATAAAACCAAAATAAATCAAAGCAATACACTTTGATAATAAAATTATTCATATTCAAATATAAATGTTGCAGTGGCGGAGATTTTACCCACCTTCACTTGCTTATTATTCACAACATCAGATGTTGCTTTAATAAATGAATTAAACTGTAATTCATTTTTCCCCGCTTTACTGATTGGCATTAGCGATGAAAATTGGTTAATTTTCATCGGAGTGCCATCCGATAGCTCGATAAAAATCCCTAAGCCTGGATTTAAATCACTGCCTGTCAACGCGAGAGAACCGGGTAACTGTAAGTTTTCAGTTCCTGAAAATTTCACTTTCATTTTTTGTGCAATCGTCAGATCACAATCAGACAGTACTAACGTGAATTGCTCATTGGGAAATTGAAATCCAGGCTCGTAGATGTCCAAAAGTCGGATATCCCCATAGTCGACTTCAACCTTTGAATTTTCAGGTAAGACTACGCAAGGAGAATTCACTAACGTCCCTTTAATTTTCATATTATTCTGTGCAGCCTGCACAGGATACGTTCCCATCGCAACAAGGTTTCCCAGTAAGACAAATAAAATTCCAAAACGTATTTTTTTATTCATTATTGGTACTCCACAAGCAAGGTTCCGTTTGCAATAAAGTCACCTGTTTTGAGTTCCTTATTGCCATCTCGGACCAATACCGCCCAAAGTACACCAGGGTTACTTGGGTTGATTAAATATTTTTTACCTAAATCTAATGTTTGATCGCCCAGCTGAAACTTAACAGCAAGGTTAGGAATTCCTGCATTTAATCCATTGATATCAAATGTACTTTTGGCGCCATTCAACATTAAATACATGGCCCAGTTATTCTTATTTTCTTCACATTGAATTTGGTAATTTACTTGCCTTTTTTGAGCATTACCTTGAATAGACTTAATGGAGACGTTACCAAAATCCACTTCAATATCTTTGCCGTTATCAATATGGCACGGTGGAGGGGTAACTAAATTACCTTTAATCAGAATGTCTGTTTCATTGTCTTTCGCCACTGAAGAGAAAGGGAAGATGATAAACAGTAAAAACATCCCAATGAGCTTATAAATGTCCCGCATGTTTATCACCCTTATTGATATTCGACTTTGAGTGTTGCGTTGGCGGTAAAGGCTTTCGCTGGGAGATCTGCGCCACTTTTCTTCACTAACACCGCAAATAATTTAGTGGGTGATGCAAAGTTAACCGTGCGCTTACTTTTTAATGGGAAATCACTGGTATCCGCTTTAAAAAGTACGCCAAGATTATCAACACTCGTTTTAAGCGCCCGCTGGTCAAACACCGCAGGCACGCCGTCAATATACATATTCAATTTTGGCTGAACACCGTCTTTGCAAGTAATCGTGTAGTCCATTGGCTGCTTATACACTTCACCTTCAACACGCGTAGTCATGACATCGCCAAAATCGACTTCTATGGCTTGTCCATTATTAATCTGGCAGGGCTTGGATAAGACGACACCTTTAATTTCCACATACAGGTAACCTGAGAATCCAAAGGTACCTGACGTATAAAGAGTCGATGATATCAATAATACCTTGGCTAAATTTTTAATAGACATCATAGCGGCAGACCTTATTTTCTAGGTACGACAGAACACTCAACCGCGCTGCAGTTAAATTTCAAGTCAATCGTACCGCCAAAATCGTTGAGATAAACTAAGGTTGGTGATGCCCCGATATCTCCTGTGTTTTTGCCTAAACCAGCTTCACCACGCGGTGGAACCATAATTGGCTCAAAATTACTAACGTCCGTATTGCCTTTTTTCAATTGAGTTATGGATAAGAAATAAGGGCTTGGATTTTTAACGATATATCCACTACCCTGCTTGACCAGTTTGATATCATTTTCCTGAGGAATTGAATCCATTCTTTCTTTAGTTGCAATTGCAGCAGGACGATAGAACAATTTAATTTTTGTCTGTAATGCAATTTGTAATACGTTGGCTTTTTCGCTACGAGGTGGAATTTCTCTCACGTTCAGGTAATAAACACTTTCCTGATCTTTAGGTAATTTAGCGATAGCCGGAACCGATTGAATTTTGATTTGGCTTTTTGTATCCGCTTCAAGTCGCTGCACTGGCGGAGTCACAATAAACGGTGAATTGACTTTTTCATCTTTATCGTTTTCTATCCATGCTTGTGCCAAATATGGGCTGGTTTTATGTTCATTACTTAAACCTACGCTCACCGACTTATCGCCCTCGTTATAAATGACACGAGTTCTATCAATTGCAATTGCCGCATAGGCTGACTGAGCGAGTAATGAGGCACTTAACACTGCTACCGCATTACGTTTATTTAATAAATTCATATTTTCACCGTTGACGTTAAAAATTTATTTATAATTATTTACATGGTAATAAAACATTATGTTCCATGTTGTTATCTAATTTTTCAGGCAATTGAATATGACATGAAGCATCATCACCCCATACCACATCAAGAGACTCTGATGGATTAACACCCGCTAAATAAACAAAACCTTTATCAGAAATAATTCCCACTTCTATTTTTTTCGCATTTTTGACTGAAGCCCCAAACGGTGGGTAGTCCCCATCAGCTAAGCTGATAATTCCCATTACTTTTTGCCCCGTAATGACATTAAACTTACGATATCCAATCGCACCTTCAGTCAACGTTGCATATTGTGTCGATTGCAATGCTTCGGCATTATCTGGCACATTTTTCAGATCGATATTTAAGTTATTACGGTTATAGTCCATCACACTCGTGATCACCGCTTTACCGTAGCGGTTAGTCCCGACGGGTGTAACACCATTTAAGATGGGTACATCCGCGACACCATTAGTATCGACTAATATTCTTGATCCGCCTTTAATTGAATTATTACGGTGTAATGCCCCGCCTTCGCCTGTCATGGTCATTCCGCCTTTTAACTGCATCGAGACGGTTGTTTGATTATCTTGAATATAAGTTCCGCTGAGGTTTAATTGGCTTCTATCACCATCATAACTATAGGTACCAGCTGTCGTTAACTTGTCTTTATCCCAGTTACCCGCAGAAACCGAGTAAGAAGAGCGATTATCAATTCGACTATAGTAGTTAACGTTATTGGTATTATTACCCCCTGCATACGAGCCGGAATAGCTAATACTTGATTCATTTTTATCCAATGGGATCATCAGATTTAAATAAATACCGTCATCATCGCTATCGCGTGATTTCGTTTTATATGCCGTCACACTCAGGCTGACATTTTTAATTTTGCCAATATCAAAATAGTTCGATAGCGTAAAGTTGTACTGGTTTGTAGACGCTCTATTCCAATAAGTTTGGTGTGAATAGTTCAAATACATATTCGCGTTGTAATCAGGGAATGCGGTACCAAAAATAATGGTATAAAGCTCTTTACCGCTATCGACCTTATCCCCTTTATAACGACGGTCAACAAATTGACTCATCGACATATAGTTTCTTTCAGAGAATCGATAACCCGCGAAGGTAATCTGACTATTAATTTCGTCGAATTGTTTTGAATACGTCAGGTTATAGGAATTCCCCGTCAACGTTTCATTGTCATCCAATCGACCCATTTGCGCGTGTGAAATATTGATGTTTCCAGATAACACACCAAATGGCGCAAAGTCACGTCCCAAACCAAATGCGATGTTTTGATATTCGGATGATGCCAACAAACCGCCATAAACAGTGGTGTTATTCGTCGCACCCCAAGACAGCGACCCCATACTGAATGCAGGGCCTTGAGTGTTATGGTCATCTTTCGTTGGTTTACCCATCACAAATTGGTAAATCAACTGTCCTGGACGAGTTAACGTACCCAGTCGAGAAGTTTCAACACGGTAATTTGTTGTCGTGCCATCTTGTTCTTGGATAGACACGTCCAGTGTACCGCCACCGAATGAGTTCACATCTTGAATACGGAATGGACCAGGACTGACTTCTGTTTGATAAATAATACGACCATCCTGTTTAACTATGACTGTCGCATTCGTTTTTGCAACACCAGAAATTTCAGGAGCATAGCCTTGTAAACGAGGTGGTAGCATAGCTTCATTGGTTTCGAGAGTTGCACCAATAAAACGAATACTATCAAACAGATTTGATGTTAAATATTGTTCACCTAATGTCAGGCGAGCACTCATCGAGCGAATGGCTCTATACGCATATAACTGGTTCCAAGACCATGATTTACTGCCTTTATTCAGCTCACCATTTTGTGTCTGCCAGTCAGCACGCAAACGCCATGCTCCGATGTTTGCCCCCATAGTCCCCGTGGCCGTCAGACCTGATTTCGCTCCTTTATCGCCGGTTTGTTTATTAACAACGCGTCCTGTCGCGTTATAGTCAATAAATGCGCCCATAATCCCGTCATCCCAACGTGATGGTGGGTCCCAATCAGGGTCTGAATACTCCATGTAGGCCTGAGGAATATTGAACTCTACAACGTTCTTCGCCAAATCCCCTTGAATTGTCATATCGGGAACAGAACGAATATCCAAACATTTTCCATCATCTAGCCATTTGACTTGGCTATCCCATTCCTTTTTTAATCCCAATAGCGCATAAATTTCAGGGGTAACACATGCCAATGAAATTTTATCGTCGTAATTAGGATTAAAAAATGTGATAGGTTGTTCCATAGAAACTTTAGCGCGGTTGACTTCAATCGCTAAAGAGTAGTCTCCAGGTGGGACATAATTGGCGTGAGAAAATTTACTGAAATCGACGTTTTCCTTACCGTCAGAATCAATGAAGTCGGTGTTAAAATCAACGGCTTCTTCAGAGAGTGCAACCATTGGCGTTAACATTAAAAGCATTAATTTTGTAATTAGATTTAGTTTCATGCTTTTCATTAACTGCGCACCTATAAAAACAAAGACAATGAAAATAGTTTGAAAAATATGGCGTATGACTACGCCATATTTATTCTCTATAGAAACTTACTGTTATTGGTAAACAATTTTGAAGTTAGCGACAGTGTCAAAACGACCTGTTGTTGCTTTCTTAGTTGGGTCTTCGTTACCTTTAACGTATGCAGCGAAGTGCAGAGTAGTTTCTGAACCGTCACCATTGTTTAACGCATAACCGTCACCAGTACCTGGGAATGCTTTACCAAATTCAACAACTTTGTCAGCACCGTTAGTGATTACGATACCTGCGTTTTGAACTTTACCGCCTAAGCCCAGTAAGTCACCAGTGAAGCCTTGGAAACCGTTTACTGTTGAACCAGTAAAGGTGATTTTTGCGTTTTTATAAGTTTCAGTTGAGCAGTTTTTCAGAACGATATCGAACGTTTTGCTATCTGAACGGAATTGGTTTGAAGTCAGTTCGTGCAATGCGATTTCGCCGAATTCAACTAATTGCTTCAGGTTGTCAGCGTCGATTGAACATGGAACATCATTGATGAAACCAGTAAAACGAATTTCACCTTGTGAACTTTCTACTGGGTCAGCAGCTAAAGCAGCACCAGAAACGCCAACACCTAAACCTAAAGCTAGAGTTAATGCTAATTTATTCAGTTTCATAAAAGTTTTCCTTTGAATGAGTAGGAACTGCTATTTCTCTTTCCTGTTTCTACGATGCAGAATTAAGTTTCTTTACTTAAGTAGTGCGCCCTTGAAGATTCCTCTAGCTTTCCTACTTGATGAATTTCATTCAGGTTAGAGATTTTTTTATATAAACAAGATCCATCTCATCTATGTGATTTAAAAAACAGAAATCATTGAGCCAACATTCTCACTTCCAAATTAATTATTGATTCATTCATTAATTAATTAAAATTGATATAGAACACTAAATGAATTCTGATGACTACCTTGTGATATTTTCTGATGTCAATTCTACATATGTGATATATGTTGTCAAAAAACACCCAAATAGAGAGTTTGCTTGGTTTTTTATATCGAAAAATCGACATAAACAAGCTTTAAGCATTAAATGAGTAAGCAAACTTGAAAAAATAATAAATTACTTAGAAAGATTTATATGAAGACTTCATTTTGTATTTATAAAAATTTAAAAATATTGCAAAAACCCTATAATTATAAAAATCTATATTTATATTTATTTACAAACTAATAGCCCAATAAAAGGAAAATTTATTAGATTTAACACCCAAGAATAGTCATTTTTACACAAGTAATTGCTATATAAAAAACAGACAGTAAGATAAGTCTTAATTAAAATATGCATCAAGCAGTAACCATAAATTTCAATATTTGTTTTTATTTGGTTAAATAAATCGTCAATTTATTAACCAAAATGTAGCAATTAGAGTTTTATTTAAAATAAAAAAGCTGACCATTTAAATAAGGTATCTGTTATTTATTAACCATACGTTTATTAAAGTTAAAACTCTGTATTAATTGTAGGGAAAATTGTTTATTCCATAAACATCATTTCAAACGCAACAGGAGCCGAAGTTATGATAAACTAAACAGTAATAAACATTTGAAGCGCTATTTAGGTGGGGCCAGACAAGATGACAATAATCAGTGAAGATATGCTGCTTACGACGGCCGAACGTATTTGCCAGTCTCGAGGTGTTCGTTTAACTCCACAAAGAGAAACGGTTTTACGACTAATTGCACAGCAACATGGGGCGATTAGTGCCTACGACCTTCTTGATTTGCTGCGTGAAATAGAACCTCAAGCTAAACCCCCTACTGTTTACCGCGGCTTAGAGTTCCTAATGGAACAAGGGTTTATCCATAAAATTGAATCCACAAACAGTTATGTGGTCTGCCACCATGTGGATAATCCAAGCCATATCTCAGTGATGTTGATTTGTGATAATTGTGGGAATGTGACGGAAAGTGATTGTACAACCATAGAAAAGGCTATTAGTACGCTTGCTGAAGAAAATCATTTTCATCTCAGGCATACCGTTGTAGAAAACCATGGTTTATGTCAAAAATGCGTTGAAATCACCAGTTGCCAAGATCATGAACATTGCGATCATGACCATCAGCCCCCGTCTAATCCAAAGAAAAAACCGTAAAAAACCTATCAGCAAAGGTTAATAAGATTAACGTCTCGCGCCATAGCTATAATAGATAACAACCTAATGGCAGAGGCAATAGATAGATAGATAGATAGATAGATAGATAGATAGATAGATAGATAGATAGATAGATAGATAGATAGATAGATAGATAGATAGATAGATAGAGCGAAGTGAATAAGAGTTATATGGCTATATAAAAAGAAAAGCCTATATAAACGGAAGAACAATATAAAGAAAAAACACCCGATAAAAAGAGATATTGAGTCTGCTACCAGACTCAATCACTCATCATCAATGCCAATCGCTATTACGGATAACCCCAACAGCTAACCCTTCAATAGTAAAATTCTGTTCGCGTAAATCAACAACGATTGGCGCAAACTCAGGGTTTTCAGCAATCAATTCAACGCGATTGCCTTGTTGTTTAAAGCGCTTAACGGTGACTTCATCCTCGATACGAGCCACAACTATTTGTCCATTATGGACATTCTGAGTTTTATGCACCGCGAGTAAATCACCATCCATGATGCCGATATCCTTCATCGACATACCATTCACACGCAATAAAAAATCCGCATGAGGTTTAAATAACTCTGGGTCAACTTGGTAGTGACTTTCAATATGTTCTTGTGCAAGCAATGGTTCGCCGGCGGCGACACGCCCAATCAGAGGAAGCCCTAAATCTTCGGTTTCTTCTTCTAACAACAGACGAATGCCTCTGGAAGCTCCAGAAACAATTTCAATAACCCCTTTACGAGCTAAGGCTTTTAAATGTTCTTCTGCCGCATTAGGCGAACGAAATCCCAAACTTGCTGCTATTTCAGCGCGTGTTGGTGGCATGCCCGTCTGCGAAATGTGGTCACGCACCAGATCGTAAACTTGCTGCTGTCGAGCTGTCAGTGCTTTCATCCCGTTCCCCTGTTTGTTTATACAGTCAAACTGTGAGTATATACAGGTAAATGGGGATTGGGAACTGTTAAATTAGCCAAAATCTGTAATTTATTGCTGAATTCTTTGCTTTTTCTCTCTTTTGTTATTTTTAGACTATTAAAGTGCGAAATAACGTTCCCAGAGAACGGTAGCCCAAATAAATAACGCCAATCCAATGGTGACAAAGACCGCAGCGGAGCCAATATCTTTTGCTCGGCCCGATAATTCATGATATTCCGTGCCAACACGGTCAACAACGGCTTCAATAGCGCTGTTTATTAACTCGACGATCGCGACTAAAACCACTGAACCTATCAGTAAAATTCTATCAATTTGGCTAATGTCCAAGTAAAAAGCTATAATTATCGCAATGATAGCAGCAACCGCTTCCTGCCTAAATGCGGCTTCATTCACCCATGCTGCCTTTAAACCCTTAAGGGAGTACCCAGCTGCTTTGATAACTCGCGTGAGTCCCTTAGTTTGACTTGCCATATTTTTTCCTTAATTTTTAAACAATAATCAACTTTTGCAGTCAAAGTGAATTATCGATAACAGATCTAAACACTGCTTTCTGATATGATTGCGCAGCATTACTAACAAGAGGCTATAATCGTTTATGTCACTATGGCGTAAAATATATTACAACACGTTGAATTTACCACTGAAATTATTGGTAAAAAGTAAACTAATTCCAACGGACCCGATAACAGAGTTGCAGCTTGATCCAAACAAGCCAACGCTGTACGTTTTGCCATATCACTCAAAGTCCGACCTTCTCACGCTTCGCCAACAATGCTTAGCGATTGGTTTACCTGATCCTCTCGTGGATAACGACATCAATGGCACCCAGCTCCCTGCCTATGTGTTCATTGATGATGGTCCGCGTGTATTCCGTTACTACTCTCCAGATCCACGTAAAGAGTCAGTAAAAATATTCCATGCGTATCTTGATTTGCATAAAAATAATCCAAATCTAGATATTCAAATGCTGCCAGCATCGGTCATGTTCGGGCGAGCGCCTGGACGCGAAGGCCATAAGCCTGCACCCCTGAAATTACTAAACGGTGTGCAAAAATTCTTCGCCGTCCTTTGGTTAGGGCGCGATAGCTTTGTGCGTTTTTCACCCAGTATTTCACTGGGTCAAATGGCGCAAGAGCATGGTACCGACACGATTATTGCCAATAAACTCGCTCGTGTGGCGCGTATTCATTACTCTCGCCAACGTTTGGCGGCTGTCGGTCCAAAACTGCCTGCACGTTATGAGCTTTTTAATAAATTGCTTTCTTCTAAAGCGATTGAAAAAGCCGTCGAAGATGAAGCTCGCAGCAAAAAAATTCCATTACAAAAAGCCCAGCAAAATGCCGTGGCGATGATGGAAGAGATCGCCGCTAACTTCTCATATGAAGCAGTACGACTCACTGACCGAGTTTTAGGTTGGACATGGAACCGCTTGTATCAAGGGATTAACGTTCAGCATGCTGAACGTGTTCGTCAATTGGCTCAAGATGGTCATGAAATTGTCTATGTGCCGTCCCATCGTAGCCACATGGACTACTTGCTGCTTTCATATGTTCTCTATCATCAAGGGCTGGTACCACCGCACATTGCAGCTGGTATTAACCTCAATTTCTGGCCAGCAGGTCCCATTTTCCGCCGTTTAGGGGCATTCTTTATTCGTCGTACGTTTAAAGGCAATAAACTCTATTCTACCGTATTCCGCGAATACCTCAGTGAGCTCTTTGCTCGCGGCTATTCGATTGAGTACTTTGTGGAAGGTGGACGCTCACGTACAGGTCGCTTGCTGGAACCTAAAACCGGTACCTTGTCGATGACCTTGCAGGCCATGTTACGTGGAGACTCTCGCCCTATCACTATCGTCCCTATCTATATTGGATACGAACATGTGATGGAAGTGGGAACTTATGCGAAAGAATTACGTGGCGCGGAAAAAGAGAAAGAAGGCTTCTTCTCGATGGTACGTGGTTTACGTAAGTTACGTAATTTAGGTCAGGGCTATGTGAATTTTGGTCAGCCAATTTCACTCACCCAATACTTAAATAATCGCGTACCTAATTGGCGTGAATCCATTGACCCTATTGAGCCTCAGCGCCCAACTTGGTTGAACCCAACGGTCAGTAGTCTGGCTGATAACATTATGGTGAATATCAATAATGCGGCAGCCGCTAACGCGATTAACTTATGTTCAACAGCACTGTTAGCGTCGCGTCAACGTTCACTGACCCGCGAACAACTGATTGAGCAAATCGAGTGCTATCTGCAGCTACTGCGCAATGTGCCTTACACTGCCGATGCAACCACGCCGAACAAAACGGCTGAAGAGCTGCTTGAACACGCTTTGCAGATGAATAAGTTTGAAGTCGAAAAAGACAGCATGGGGGATATTATTATTCTGCCACGCGAAAATGCCGTCTTAATGACCTATTACCGTAACAATATTCATCACTTACTGGTTCTGCCTTCGCTTATCGCCAGCATTGTGCTGCACCATGAGCGCATTAGCCGTGACGCAATTCACCAGCAAGTTGCGCTGATTTATCCATTCCTGAAAGCTGAGCTGTTTATGCGTTATGACGCAAATGCGCTCACGGAAACGGTGGATACATTGATTGATGAGCTGAACAGCCAAAAGTTGATCTGCCTGAAAGACGATAATATGGTGGTATTAAATCCTCGCCGTATTCGTCCTTTACAGCTGCTGGCAGCAGGTGTTCGTGAAACACTGCAACGTTATGCCATCACGCTATCATTACTCAATGCAAGCCCAGAAGTCAGCCGCAATACATTGGAAAAAGAAAGCCGCATGCTCGCGCAGCGTCTGTCCGTTCTACACGGTATTAATGCCCCTGAATTCTTTGATAAGGCCGTGTTCTCGACATTGGTCGATACACTCAAAGATGAAGGGTACATCGATAATAACGAGAACGATATTTTCTCTACCAATGCGAAAAAACTGTATGCAGTGCTTGCCCGCTTAATGTCACCGGAAATCCGTTTGACCATTGAAAGCGTGAGCCAAACTGAAGAGCTTTCAGCACCGAAACCGGCACCAATAAGCACACCGGAAACGACCGAATCAAGCTCAGAAGTACCGAAAGAGTAATCTCACAAATCAGCGAGACGCACCAACAAAAAAGGGTAATGCATTTGCATTACCCTTTTTTTATCCATTTCACTGATTAGAAATAGCTGACAACCATACCGAAAAACAGAATTAAACCGACATAGTTATTATTCATAAACGCTTTAAAGCAGGGAGCTCGTTCACGGTTTATCATCAATTGCTGCTGATAAACAAACAACGCAGCGGCAAGCACCAATGAGCCATAATAGACAAGACCTAAGTTGGCTAAGACACCTATCACAACCAGTAGTCCTATCATCACAACCTGCAACAGCCCAATGATACGTTTGTCATATTGACCAAATAAAATGGCTGTCGACTTCACACCAATTTTTAAATCGTCATTACGGTCAACCATGGCATATTGTGTGTCATAAATCACTGACCAGATAATATTGACCAAAAACAGTAACCAACACACTAAAGGTAAAGACTCACTAACTGCGGAGAACCCCATTGGAATAGACCAGCCAAATGCAGCACCCAAGACCACTTGAGGTAAATGACTTACGCGTTTCACAAACGGGTAAATCCACGCTAACGCTAACCCCGCGACCGATAACCAAATGGTCATGGTATTTAAGGTCAAAACCAACAAGAAGGAGAGTCCCACCAACGCAGCGAATAAAATTTTCGCTTCTTTTTCAGTGACATCGCCGCTCGGTAATGGGCGATGCTTGGTTCTTTCCACATGTCCATCAAAATGACGATCAGCAAAATCGTTGATAACACAGCCTGCGGCACGCATCAAAAAGACACCCGCCGTAAAGACAATCAGGATATGCAAACTTGGCGAGCCTTGGGCCGCAATCCACAGCGCCCAATAGGTTGGCCACAGCAATAAGAGTGAACCAATAGGTCTATCAATACGCATTAAACGGCTGTATGCATGCCATTTACTTAGCGCCATACTTCCCTCCACGTTGTCGTGCTCCTTTATGCTTCTATTTTACCCATAAACGTCATTTGAATTATGTTAGATAGTTATCTATATGCAGGTGATTCAGGTAAAAATATTTCGGTTAATAATAATGGTTTTTGGGACAGTCTAAGTAAGGAACGGCGAACCCAGCGGTCAGCACTGGTGCCCATTTCAATATAATCTCGGGTTAGGTGTTCATGACTAAAGAGATAGCGCCCTAATGGGACTCGCCCAAGCTCGACTAATTTTTTGTCATTATCGGTGAGCGTCTCTTCTGGGATCAGCGTTCTGCCAATCAACCAAGGGATATTATCCCCATACATAATCACTTCCCGTAGCCAATAACGCTCACTAATTGGTAAGCATTTTTGTTCGTCGGTGGTGAGCATATCCAGTGAGATATAGCGTTCTAAATAAGGTATCACCGTCACTTTCTGACAATGCTGCTCAAACCGTTTGGTCATCGACCTTTGCTCTTGCAACCAACCTAATACATTTTCAGGAACACTCTCTTCGCCTTCTACGAACCAACTTATAGGATGAGAGGTAAAAATCGTTTCATGCATTCAATCAAATTCCACCATAGAAATTATGGTTATCCCCTGATTGCTACTCTAGCGTGTTAAAGCCACAACCAGCATCGTTCATCTAAATTATTGGGCGATAGAATAGCACGTTGTGATAGTGCAAGGTTAAAGATAGATAACAATTTATATAAAAAGTCACTAATTCAACACAAATTGTGAAAATTTTGTAAAAAATATTTGATTTATAATGAGTTAGCTCAGATACCATATTTTATTAGGATACTAATAGCCTGCCAATTACAGGCTATTAGTCGCTTAAAAAAACGTCATTAACGCCAGTTTTTATAGCAATTAATCAAGCCATTCGTTGAGCTGTCATGGCTGGCAACAGCCTGACTATTTTCCAACTCTGGTAGAATTCGGCTCGCCAGTTGCTTACCTAATTCCACACCCCATTGGTCAAAGGTGAAAATATTCAAAATTGCGCCTTGGGTGAAAATTTTATGCTCATACATCGCAATCAGCGCACCTAATGAGTACGG
Source organism: Providencia sp. PROV033 (assembly GCF_028484855.1). Classification (NCBI taxonomy): domain Bacteria; kingdom Pseudomonadati; phylum Pseudomonadota; class Gammaproteobacteria; order Enterobacterales; family Morganellaceae; genus Providencia; species Providencia sp. PROV033. The sequence goes on from NZ_JAMPSW010000024.1 coordinate 28,006, forward strand.
GGTAATCTCTTTCAGCAAAATAGAGTTAGTTGGGCGGTTACCTTCAAATACTTTGTAAGGTGCAACATACTCCATCTCTGCTACCGTTTTACCTTGTGCTGCAAATTCCGCATCAACCACTTCGCGGGTTTTACCGAATGCTAACGCTTCAGTTTGTGCAAAGAAATTAGAAAGCAGTTTATCGTGATGATCGCCTAATGGGTTGTGAGTCACCGCTGGTGCAATAAAATCACATGGGATCATTTTAGTTCCTTGGTGGATCAGCTGGTAGAATGCGTGCTGACCATTAGTCCCTGGCTCACCCCAAATAATCGGACCCGTTTGGTAGGATACGGCATGACCATTTCGGTCGATGTATTTCCCATTCGACTCCATATTGCCTTGTTGGAAATAAGCAGCGAAACGATGCATGTATTGATCGTATGGAAGAATCGCTTCAGTTTCTGAACCAAAAAAGTTGTTATACCAGATGCCGATCAGCGCTAACAATACGGGGATATTACTTTCTAGAGGGGTTTGCGTGAAGTGTTTATCCATCGCATGAGCGCCGCTCAATAATTGAACGAAATTATCATATCCCACGGATAAAACAATTGATAAACCAATCGCTGACCACAGAGAGTAACGACCACCAACCCAATCCCAAAATTCGAACATGTTATTGGTATCAATACCAAATTTTGCAACTTGTTCACTGTTGGTTGATAACGCAACAAAATGCTTCGCAATATGCTTTTCATCTTTAGCGAACGTCAATAACCACTCACGAGCAGAGTGCGCATTGGTCATGGTTTCTTGAGTCGTAAAGGTTTTGGATGCGATGAGGAAGAGCGTCGTTTCTGGATTGAGGTCTTTCAGCGTTTCCGCAATTTGAGTGCCATCGACGTTAGAAACAAAATGCATATTCAAATGGTTTTTATAAGGGCGTAGCGCCTCAGTCACCATGAATGGCCCCAGATCTGAGCCACCAATACCAATGTTCACAACATCCGTAATTGCTTTACCAGTGTACCCTTTCCACTCACCACTAATAATACGCGCACTGAACTGTTGCATCTTTTCCAGTACGGCATTCACGTCTGGCATAACATCTTTGCCATCCACCAGCACCGGTGTATTGTCGCGATTACGCAATGCCGTGTGCAGTACCGCACGGTCTTCGGTGCGGTTGATTTTTTCACCACTAAACAGACTTTTGATAGCATCTTCCAGTTGCGTCTCTTTGGCTAATGCCAAAAGTTTGTCTAATGTGTCTTGCGTAATACGGTTTTTGGAGAAATCCACTAAGATTTGATCATCAAAAGTGGCAGAAAACTTCGTAAAGCGCTGTGCATCTTGTGCAAATAAGTCACGCATATGCACATTTTTCATTTCTGCATAATGCTGCTCTAGCGCTCGCCATGCCGCCGTTTGGCTTGGATTGATACTTTTCATGGATAACACTCCCAAAACAATTTCAAATAAAAATAGATTGTAACTCGCAGAGAACACGAAGCTTATCGGTTTTCTGCGTTCTCATAATTTGCTGTCATTAAGTCTATTCTCCCAAACCTAACACCAACTGTCATCTCATACCCGAAAAGGTATTGAGAAAACCGATAATCTTTTATCCATCATTAGAATTACTGATTTACCTTGATTCATCATTGACGATACGTGCCAAAGTCGATAAATCTATTACTCCAACGTATTTCAAGCTGTTGATGTCTTATCTGATTCAGCCAGCACCACACGAATTATTTTGGATTTATGCACTATTTAAAGATAGGCGGTTTAATTAAAGGGATTGAGAAAATGAATACAGTAGCTGGCAGTAATCAGTTTGTTATCGCAAAATTCGGCGGCACTAGCGTCGCTAACTTCGATGCCATGAATAAAAGTGCGGATATCGTACTGGCAAATAACCATGTGCGAGTGGTTGTACTCTCTGCTAGTGCGGGGATCACCAATTTGCTCATTGAACTTGCCGAAGGTTGTGACACTGATAAACGTAACGAGCTACTGCAACAAGTTAAACAGACTCAATATGACATTATTGAACATCTGCAAACGGCGGATGTCATTCGCGAAGAAATTGACCGCTTACTTGAAAATATTGCCCATTTAGCTGATTCAGCCTCACTTGCCACCTCCGATGCCTTAACGGATGAAATGGTCAGCCACGGCGAAATTATGTCGACCTTATTATTTGTCGAAGTATTACGCCAACGTGGGGCATCTTCTCAGTGGTTCGATGTCCGAAAAGTTATGAGAACCAACGAACAATTTGGTCGTGCTGAACCGGATCTTGAGCAGCTACACGTGCTCGCTCAGCAGCACTTGCTACCCCGTTTAGACAATTCCATTATTATCACCCAAGGATTTATTGGTCGTGATGCCAAAGGACGCACAACTACATTAGGTCGCGGAGGCAGTGATTACACCGCGGCGCTTCTCGCTGAAGTATTGAATCTGTCTCGTGTGGATATTTGGACTGATGTTCCGGGAATTTACACGACTGATCCTCGTGTAGTCCCAAATGCTCAGAAAATCGATGAAATCGCTTTTGACGAAGCCGCCGAAATGGCAACTTTCGGGGCAAAAATTCTGCACCCAGCGACATTATTGCCAGCCGTACGTGCGGGGATCCCTGTTTTTGTCGGATCAAGTAAAGCGCCAGAAGCTGGCGGCACCATTGTGAGCGATAAAACGGAAAACCCACCACAATTTAGGGCGTTAGCACTACGTCGCAAACAAACATTACTGACATTGCACAGTTTGAAAATGCTGCATGCTCGCGGTTTTCTTGCTGAAATATTTACTATCTTACTGCGCCATAATATTTCAGTCGATTTGATAACCACCTCGGAAGTCAGTGTGGCGCTCACTTTAGATACAACGGGCTCCACCGGCACGAATGGCAGTTTACTGACCAATGCCTTAATGACGGAGTTATCGCCTCTGTGTCGTGTGGAGGTTGAAGAAGACCTTGCGCTCGTCGCAATCATCGGTAACCAGCTGTCACAAGTCAACGGGCTCGGTAAACAAATTTTTGGTGTGCTGGAGTCATTCAACATTCGCATGATCAGTTACGGTGCGAGCAGCCATAATATCTGCTTGCTTGTCCCCGGTAACGATGTGGAAGAAATTGTGCGTACTTTGCACAGCAATCTTTTTGAGTAAGCGTCTGTTTGAATAGCAGTGAGATAAAAACGATAACGGGCAATCTTTTGATTGCCCGTTTGACTTGATGATAAAGAAATAAAGCTAGCGGCTAAGGAAAGACGTAATTAGCCCGCTAAAAGTTGACTCTCCCGCAAAAGCATAGGTACTTTTCAACTCTTCTCCACGAATATCAGCAAAGCGTCCTAGCGCTAATTCTTTGGTATTCGCATCTATCTCTTCAAACTGCTTTTGGTAACCCGCATTCAGCAACTCTGCCGCTGCTTGGCTTTCCGTCATCTCCAACGCAACCACTTCGTCGGATTTAATAAAAAAACAATAAGTGCTCATTTGACACCTCATTTTTTCATACTCAAAAAACAACTAAACTCGTTCTACTCTAATAGAGATATTCACAACAAATACTCAACAAAGAACCAGTTAATAAAACTATACTTCATTATTTAGGTAAATAAAAATACCATCCTAATTCACAAAGATTGATAATTTTTATGGTGTTGTCAATCGGTAATGTCTTTTAAAAAAGACATCAGAAAAAGTGCAGTTAAAATAATTATCAATAATATCAGAATGATATTTTGAAAATATGGTAATACAGTAAAATGTATATTAATGATTAAGAAGCCAATAACATCAATAAGGCTATTGGCTTACAGAAGTCAATGGATCAAGGATGTTGTTCATTCATTTTTTAGAAGGTAATGAATTTTTTACACTTTCCGTGTATTCCAGCATGTTGGCTTTCGCATCTTGGTTTTTTTCCAATAATGCTAAGTTATTTTTTGCGGTCACATTCCCTAATTTATCTGCTCGCTCAAACCACATAATGGCACGAAAGATATTCTTGCTCCCGCCTTCCCCTCTCGCATACATCACACCGAGGTTATTTTGCGCATCACTGTTTTCATTGAAAGCGGCAGACTCTAAGAGCGATCGTGCTTTTTGGCTATCTTGTTGAACGCCAGTTCCTGTCAGGTAAAAAATTGCTAACTGGTTTTTGGCATCCATATTGTCTTTCTCAGTGGCTTGCAGCCACTTAACAATTTGCTGGATATCGACGTCCTTAATCTGACCGGCTAGGTATAAATTGGCGAGTTTTAATTGAGCTTCAACAATGTCTGAATCCGCAAGCTCCATATACCATTGAATCGCTTTGACCATATCGGGCTTAATACCACCCAGTCCTTTTTCATAATACTCCGCCACTTTCATGGCACCTTCAGCGGATTCATTATCTGCCGCCATTTGATACCATTTGAATGCTTCACTCAAATCTTGCCCAACGCCGTCACCTTGTTCATAGGCTTGCGCTAACGCATATTGCGCAGCTAATTCACCTTGCGTCGCGGCACGTTTATACCAATAAACGGCTTGGTAGCTATTTTGTTCAACTAACGGCGGATGACCTTTATGATAAAAATCACCCATATTTTTTTGTGCAACTGGTGAGCCCATATTCGCTGCTTGGCGATACAGATAAATTGCCGTACTTTCATCCTTTTCCATCCCTTCGCCGTTTTCATACATTACGGCTAAGTTATTGACTGCGGAAGCCACACCATTACTTGCACTGCGCTCATACCATGTCAGCGCTTTATCATAATCAATATCACCACCGAGCCCATCGTGGTAAAAAAGACCAATCGCAAACTGTGCATATTCTTGCTCTTGCTCAGCCGCTTCATAATACCAAGCACGGGCTTGTTTATAGTCTTTTTCGACGCCTAAGCCGCGCTCAAATAAATAGCCCATGGCGTATTGGCAATATGCATCACCTTTTTCGGCGCACTTGCGATACCAGCTCTCCGCTTGCACATAATCGTTTTTCCGCTGTGCCAGCATACCAATATAATAATCGCCATCATTACTATTTAAATCAGAGGCTTTTTTAAACCAGTAATACGCTTTATTTTCATCAGCATCGAGAAAATCAGTACCATCTAAATAAGCAACGCCAACATCAATCATGGCATCTACTTTGCCCGCATTTGCGTCTTTAATACGACTTTGAAAATCAGTTGGCAGATGGGTTGGCTCAGTCACTTCAAGCGCTTTAGGAAAAGGTTCCACTAATGCTGAATCCGCCTGAGGTGCTAAAACCACAGGGGTAATATTCGGGGTTGAAGACGGGTTATCGACCACTTTTGAAGATTGATGATGAAATTCACCCGACTCTATTGGCTCTGCTTGCACATAAGGGGCACAGATAATGCAGAAACTAAATAAGAGAGAGGGTAATTTCATGACATATACTCACAGCTTGGCATTGACCACTGCTATATAAGATATCATTCCCATACAAAAATCATAAGGACTATAAGTCGAAAATAAGCAAATGAAGTGAATATTTAAGAAAATAATTTGGGTGATTATCGTAATTGGTCACAAAACGAGCTAATCACCCTCTTATTATTCATTGAAGGGTTTAATGATGGGAATTAATTAACGCGATACCCGCCATGTTTACTCGCAAATAAATTAAATTTACCCCATTCAATTAAAATCAATTCCAATTGTTGGTGGCTAATTTTACATAGCGTCGATATTTGAGAAACCACAAAATGGTTTTCACTCACTAATTCTGCAGAAAATACCTCAGCAATTAATTCGCTTTCTTTTGCTGTAATTAACCAGCCATCATTAGTCGCGAATTTATGAACCGGAACCATACCTTCTTTTGGGCTTTCTTTAGAGAGTAACTTCTCTTCCGCTTGCTGAGCTTGATAGAATGCATCAATCTCCTCTTGCGAAGGAAGCGGCTCAACTCGCTCTTGGTTTTCTAAGAACAGATAAATTTCTTCCGCTCTCGCTGGCGTTAACTCACTTCTTAACCAAATTTGGTTAAAGCAATGTTCCGTCAATGAATCTTCAGTATCCAGCTTATCCATAATTTGCAAAATGCTCATCATGGCACTCACCGCACTTTCACTCATGAAAAATGTGTCTGGTGCTGCACTATTTTGGATCTGATAAGGATAAACTGCCGAAGACGGCAATTTTCCTTCAATTATAAATTCATAGCTCATCATTTGCTCCCAATAGATTTCTTACCTATAAGATGGAGGCGAATAACTGAAAAATCAATCCTCTGGATCATACCCTAAGTTCGGGGCTAACCAGCGCTCTAATTCCGCTACGGTCATGCCTTTACGTTTGGCATAATCTTCAATCTGATCGTTTTGCACCTGCGCCACTGCAAAATACTTACTGTCAGGATGACTAAAGTACCAACCTGATACGGATGCCCCCGGCCACATTGCATATGAGCTAGTCAATTGCATTCCAATTTTGTCTTCGACATTCAGAAGCTGCCAGATTTTTTCTTTTTCCGTGTGTTCAGGACAAGCTGCATAGCCAGGAGCAGGACGGATCCCTTGATAATTTTCACGGATGAGTTCTTCGTTACTCAGGCTTTCATCGGGTGCATAACCCCAATATTGCGTTCTCACCTGTTGGTGCAAATACTCAGCAAAGGCTTCTGCTAAGCGATCTGCCAATGCTTTAACCATAATTTTATTATAATCATCGTGGGCATTTTCATATTGTTCCGCTAGCGTATCTTCCTCTAACCCGCCTGTGACGGCAAACGCACCAATATAATCCGCTTTACCGCTCTCTTTCGGCGCCACAAAATCAGATAAACAGTAATTTGGAAAATCCGTTTTCAGTGTCTGTTGGCGTAAATTAAGTGACACCGCTTGCACCTGATCCCGTTCGGAAGAGCGATAGATCTCCACATCATCAACAACACGATTTGCAGGAAAAATCCCGAAAATTCCTTTGGGTGTGAGTAAATTTTGGCTATCTAGCTTATCGAGCATCGCATTCGCATCCGCCAATAATTTACGCGCCTCTTCCCCTACAACTTCATCTTCTAAAATACGAGGGTATTTGCCTGCCAATGACCACGTCATAAAGAATGGCGTCCAATCGATATAATCACGCAATATCTTAATCGATGCAGTCACTTCCTGAACGCCTAAGAATTTAGGGACTGGCGGCTGATAATGTTGCCAATCAATCTTCACTGCATTTGCACGCGCAACCTCTAATGGAACGGGCGGTGTTCTTGGCTTTTTGCGTCCATGTTGCTGACGTACGGTATCATATTCACGGCGCGTTCGCGCAACAAAGTCATTCTTTTGAGTGTCTGAAAGTAACGCGGCGACAACACCGACTGTGCGAGACGCATTTTGCACGTACACAGTTGGTCCGGAATAGTTTTGTTCAATTTTCACCGCGGTATGTGCTTTCGAGGTTGTCGCCCCACCAATCAGCAGTGGCAATGTAAATCCTTGACGTTCCATTTCTTTTGCCACATGCACCATCTCATCTAACGACGGTGTAATCAGCCCCGATAAACCAATAATATCGACGTTTTGTTCACGAGCGGTTTTCAGGATCGTTTCACATGGCACCATAACGCCTAAATCAATGATTTCATAGTTATTACACTGCAGAACGACGCCCACGATATTTTTGCCAATGTCGTGCACATCCCCTTTCACCGTCGCTAATAATACTTTACCTGCGCTACTTCCAGACTGTTTTAATTCTTGAATATACGGCTCTAAATACGCGACAGCTTGTTTCATCACACGGGCTGATTTTACCACCTGTGGCAGGAACATTTTGCCTTCACCAAAGAGATCCCCGACCACGTTCATCCCATTCATCAAGGGACCTTCAATCACTTCAATCGGGCTTGCGGCTCGCTGCCGCGTCTCTTCCGTATCTTGAATAATAAATTCGGTAATTCCTTTAACTAACGAATACTCAAGACGCTTTTCAACTTCCCAACTACGCCACTCCGCTTGTTGAATTTGCTGCTCTTGTCCACCGCTCCCACGGTATTTTTCCGCCAGCTCTAACAGCCTTTCAGTCCCATCGTCGCGACGATTCAGAATCACATCTTCCACAGCATCTTTGAGCTCAATAGGAAGATCATCATAAATCGCCAATTGCCCCGCATTGACGATCCCCATATCCATACCGTTTCGGATTGCGTGATACAAAAATACAGCGTGGATCGCCTCACGCACAGGATCATTACCGCGGAATGAAAAAGAGACGTTTGAGACCCCACCAGAGATCAAAGCATGAGGTAATTGATCTTTAATATCTTTGCAGACTTCAATAAAATCAACCGCATAGTTATTGTGCTCTTCGATTCCTGTTGCTACTGCAAAAATGTTCGGGTCGAAAATAATATCTTCCGGTGGAAAGCCGACGGTTTCGGTTAAAATTTGGTAGGCGCGCCGGCAAATCTCAATTTTACGTGCTCGCGTATCTGCTTGCCCCACTTCATCGAACGCCATGACAACCATAGCAGCGCCGTATTTACGAACGAGTTTTGCATGATCAATAAATGCATCGATTCCCTCTTTCATCGAAATAGAGTTCACAATCCCTTTGCCTTGAATGCATTTGAGCCCTTTTTCGATCACATCCCATTTCGAGGAGTCGATCATAATTGGCACACGAGCAATATCCGGTTCACCCGCAATCAAATTCAGAAAACGTACCATCGCAGCATGGGAATCTAGCATTCCCTCATCCATATTAATGTCGATAATCTGCGCGCCGTTTTCCACTTGTTGGCGGGCGATATCAAGCGCTTCTTGGTAATTTTCTTCTTTAATTAAGCGCTTAAATTTCGCTGAGCCGGTAACGTTAGTTCGTTCCCCTACGTTCACAAACAAAGACTGTGCACCGATATTCAACGGTTCTAGACCGGATAACCGACATTCCACAGGAAGCGTTGGCAACTGCCGAGGTTTTACTCCCTCAACAGCTTGTGCCATTTTTTGAATATGAAGCGGCGTTGTTCCGCAACATCCACCAACAATATTTAAAAATCCGGCCTCTGCCCATTCACGGATTTGCTGAGCCATATTTTGGGCATCAAGATCATATTCGCCAAACGCGTTTGGCAATCCCGCATTTGGATGGGCGCTTACATAGCATTCTGAAATACGAGATAATTCAGCGATATATTGACGAAGTTCATCAGGACCTAAGGCACAATTAAGCCCAAAAGAAATAGGCTGAGAATGGCGCAGAGAATTATAAAATGCTTCCGTCGTTTGCCCTGATAACGTCCGCCCCGAGGCATCCGTAATTGTGCCAGAGATCATCACCGGCAAATGGATCCCTAACGCTTCAAACTCCGTTTCAACTGCAAAAATCGCGGCCTTGGCATTCAACGTATCAAAAATAGTTTCGATCATGATCAGATCTGCACCACCTTTAATCAGCGATCGCGTGGACTCCCGATAAGCTTCCACCAGCTGATCAAACGTGACATTACGAAATGCCGGATCATTCACATCCGGAGAAATCGAGGCAGTGCGGTTTGTGGGTCCAAGAACGCCAGCAACATAACGCGGTTTTTCCGGCGTTTTACGTGTCCATTCATCGGCACATTCACGAGCAAGACGAGCTGCGGTCTCGTTAATTTCAGCAGAAAGGGCTTCCATTTTATAATCCGCCATCGCGATGATGGTGGAGTTAAACGTATTGGTTTCAATAATATCCGCCCCTGCGGCGAAATATTGGTTATGAATATCACGAATAATGTCAGGCTGAGTGAGGACAAGCAGATCGTTGTTGCCTTTAAGATCACTGGACCAATCGGCAAAGCGCTCTCCTCGGAACTGCTCTTCGGAGAGTTTATGGCGCTGGATCATCGTTCCCATCGCACCATCAAGGACTAAAATTCTATTTTTTAATTGTTGTTCTAATTGGTTTTTCTTACTGGACACTGCACTGTCCTCCTGAAAATGATAATCCTTCGGCCCCATCAGCCCCACATAACGATATTGCTAAACCATCAATAAATTGAAAATAAACTAAATTTGTATAAATCACATCCTATCACAACTTAAGATTGGAAAATTATTCGTCATGATGAGAGTTTCTCAGGTTGCCAAAGATCGACTTTTTGCTGATCCGATGAGTATTTTTGGGTGAAATCATTCATAATAGAAACGAATATTCATTCCTGTCAGGAGACACTTGATGGCGGCTTCACCAATTACTAAAAAAATAAAGAAGGCAAAGGGACCTGCAAGTGGGGCAACTGCTGCCGGACAAGTTCAATCCTTAAGTCGTGGACTGACGCTTTTGGAATACATTTCCGAATCAACCGGTGGGATCGCTCTCACTGATTTAGCCCTTCAAGCAGGTTTACCTAATTCCACCACCCACCGTTTATTAATGACCCTCGAACAACATGGTTTCGTGCGTCAAACAGGGGATCTCGGATTATGGGTGATAGCTTCTCATGCCTTTATCATCGGCAGTAGCTTCCTTGAAAGTCGTAATTTATTAGCCCTTGTGCATCCTATATTACGTCGTTTGATGGAAGAATCTGGTGAAACGGTCAATTTAGCGATTTTGGATCACACTGAGTATGACGCGGTGATTGTTGACCAAGTGCAATGTAACGCATTAATGCGCATGTCAGCCCCTATTGGCGGAAAGCTGCCTCTACATGCCTCCGGCGCGGGAAAAGCCTTCATTGCCAACTTACCCGAAGAGCAGTTGATTCCTTTACTCAGTAAAAAAGGCTTACATGCCTATACACCACATACTTTGACTAACCCATCAGCATTGAAAGACAATCTACAACAGGCTAAAAAACAAGGATTTTCTTATGATGATGAGGAGCATGCTCTCGGATTAAGGTGCATAGGTGCTTGTATTTATGATGAACATAAAGAGGCATTTGCGGCGATCTCTATTTCAGGTCCACTTTCGCGGATCACGGATGATCGTGTGACTGAGCTTGGCGCGATGGTGATCAAAGCTGCTAAAGAGATCAGCCATGAATATGGTGCCAATCGCTAAAACGCAAAAGTGCGGGAAAATCCCGCACTTGCTTATCTAATCACCCTGCTGATTAGACGAGGCTTCTGGCTTGTTCGATTTCAAAGATTGTTTAAATTTCGGCATATTACGATATTTTTCAATCAATGCTAAAGCGATGGCTTCTGTTTCAGCATCAGGTCGCCCATCAATATCCCGCGGGCGGTAATGCATTTGGAACGCCCGAAGTGTCTGCTTAGTTTCTTTATCCAGCTTACCTGTCTGTGGGATCCCCGCATAACCATAAAATTTCAAGGCTTTTTGTAGATTTAGCACATTCACAGGCGCATTAACTTGCCGTTCTGCCAAATATTTAGTGACTGTTTGAGGATCTGGCCAAGCTCCTATTCCATGTAGCGCTAATGATTGCCACGGAAATGCGCGACCAGGGTCTTGCTTACGTAATGGTGCAATATCACTGTGGCCAATGACATTTTCAGGTGGGATATCATAGCGTTGCATAATATCTTTCAGTAATGGAATTAATGCATCAATCTGTGAATCATTAAAAGGTGGCCATATATCTTGACCATTTTTTCTCACAAAACCTTCATTAACAATCTCAATACCTATCGAGCTATCATTAAGACCATGATGATACTGCCAACGGCTATCGCCTGCATGCCACGCTTTTAAACGTTCAGGAACAAGCTGCAAAATTACCGGTTGACCATTTTTTTGCGCAGGTTGGCTCGGAATGAGGTAGTGAGAGCTTACCTTTCCTTTCGTCAACGTTTTGATTGAATGAGCATCATCAGAAACAGTGTAATGTAGAACAATGAACTGAATACGTTCGCTGGTATTCTGTGACGGGTAACTCTGGTCGAGATAGTAACCCGTTTTTGAAGGTGTCGTTGAACAACCGACGAGTAGGAATATGACAAATATCCATATTGCCCTAACCATTTAAAACAGCCCTTTTTCCATGTTGAATTGCCGCACATTTAAGCACACCGCCCTCGATAAAACCATGAGAACTTTTCACTAAATTTAGCTTAAATATGAACTAACACGGTGAAAAAAACGAATTAAATGTATCAATAAAGGCAAAGTAAGAATATTTTTATAAAAAATATTAATCTAATTTTATCGTTATCTGCTTTTATCATTTAAAAGCAGAATCGTCAGAACGTGATAATTCATTACTTAATAATAATAAAGAATTAATAATTAAAATCATTTAATCATTATAGTTTTTTTAAACTATCGGATAGTCGTCCCATTTAAATAAATTAAAAACTTGCTAACATGACGTCTTCAGAATTATTTTTTTCTTTTTCAAATTGTCGAGCGATCATCGTTGTAATTTCATGAATATCCATTTCAAGTAAAATAGCAATCTCGATTAATTTATCTAAACTAAGCTTATTAACGCCAAGTTCATATCGAGATACTTGCTGCTGGCTAAGTTGGATAATAGTCGCTAATTCCTGCCCGGATAATCCCTTACGAACCCTTGCCTTACGAAGATGATTGCCAAGTAAAGCATAAATATTTTGTTTTTCTGACATGTACACACTCACCTCACTCTAAATAAAACTCCATCAAACATTAACGGGCATTATAAAAACAATCTATTTTTTTAAAATAGATATAAACAATTGAATTAATGCTAATTGATAGGAATTCGGATGGGGTAGTCTGTAATTAAATCTATCATTTTACAACTCTAGGTTGTAATTCATTGCTTTATAAAATATTTTTCAACTTAGCTATATTATTTATTTTATTCAAAAAAACTATTAAAATGCCTTTATTTTCATAATATTTTACAATTTAAATAGTTATGGCAATAATTGGTAACTAAAAATCACTTGTCTTTACGATTACATTTTATTTTAAAAATTAAAATTTATTTAAAATAATAATCATCTAAAACTAAATAGCGATAATCGATAATTACATTACTTAGCTTTTCGTGCTGATTTTATCTAAATACTATCATCCCGCTTTTCCCCTGAAGATAAGAAAATAACTCCACATCCATGACACGTAAATTTTTTCGTTGTGAAGAAGCGTGACGAAATATAACCTTATCTCCACTTCTAATAACAATGCCTACATGGCTAACATCTAATCCTGATGTGGGAGAATAAATACCTACGTAATCCCCTGTTTTTAATAGTTGCAGCACATTTTTATCAATAAATTGAGTCGGAATATATCGAATAACTCTCGGCTTTATTTTAATTGTCGGAATAATCAGTTCACCGTTACTTTTTTTATTGAGCTGTTTATTTACCGAAATTGTATGAGGGCTCAGCTGTGTCGTAATATCAGTGGCAATTTTAGAATCACCTTGTGCCCAATCCGAAAAGAAATGGCGACGCTGATTAAATGCCACATGAGCATCCACATAACGAATTTTTTCTAAATTGGATACAAACTGTTCTGCATCATCTGCATGCTTAAAAGCTTCGCTATACTCGATGAATGTCATGCAATCCACCGCAGTTAAATCAATAATCAGTCGTTCAGTAGAGAGTGCATTCATATTAAGAGTTTGATTGTTATAGGGTGTTCCTAATAAAGTGGTGGTCGCATTGACTATTTTTTGCTCTTCATGCCCCTGTTGGCTGGACAAAATAGCCTTCTCTAAGACGCTATAAGATCCTATGGTTAATACCACGTCTGGCACTTCCGTGGCGTGAACAACGTGGGTATACGACCACAATACGCCCAACAGCCACCCAAGTTTCTTCAGCCTTCTCAACCCCGCCATATTTTCCCACTTTATGTTTATATAACCGCTATTAACCAACTCATTATAGTTATTATTTATCATTCTGTTAGGCTGAAAAAGCCACGATTATTCCCAAAATATCGATAACCCTCTTATTGATTCAGATCACAGATATGTCGAAATCTTCATTTTGATCATTGCAACCATTGTGTTTTCATTGAACAATGTTACCGGTAACATAAAGAGTACTGTTTGTATAATGGAGCCATTATCATGAGCAAAAATATTTCTGGAGTCACTTCTTCAACAAAGGTTAATGACACCCTTTTACAGATCACCAAACGCATTATTGCGCGCTCTAAAGACACCCGAGAAGCTTATCTCGCCAAAATTGAGCGTGCCCGTAGCAATACGGTACATCGCGCTGAATTAGCGTGTGGAAATCTGGCTCATGGTTTCGCGGCTTGCCAAAATGAAGAAAAAAGTATTCTCAAAAGCATGACCCGCTCTGATATTGCCATCATCAATTCCTATAACGATATGCTTTCAGCACATCGTCCCTATGACCGATATCCTGATCAACTTAAGCAGGCTCTCTTGGAAAATGGCGCAATTGGCCAAGTCGCCGCAGGTGTTCCTGCCATGTGCGATGGCGTCACTCAGGGTCAAGATGGCATGGAGCTTTCCTTACTGAGTCGCGATGTTATTGCAATGTCCACTGCCATCGGGCTTTCACATAATATGTTTGATGGCGCACTCTACTTAGGTATCTGCGATAAAATCGTTCCGGGATTAATGATGGGAGCCCTCTCCTTTGGGCATTTACCCGCTGTTTTTGTGCCAGCAGGTCCTATGAGTACGGGCTTACCAAACAAAGAAAAAGTCAAAGTTCGCCAGCTATATGTCGAAGGAAAAGTCGATCGTAACGCGTTATTGGAGGCTGAAGCGGCTTCATATCACAGCATTGGTACCTGCACATTTTACGGTACCGCCAACTCTAATCAGATGGTCATGGAGGTCATGGGGCTGCATTTACCGGGCGCTTCTTTTGTTCCCCCTGATTCCCCATTGCGTGATGAACTGACTCGCGCCGCCGCGCGTCAAATTACGCGGTTGACCGAACAATCTGGAAACTATTTACCCATTGGTAAGCTCGTCGATGAAAAAGTGATTGTAAATGGTATTGTGGCTCTACTGGCGACAGGAGGCTCCACTAATCTCACAATGCACCTTGTGGCAATTGCCCGTGCAGCGGGGATCATTATCAATTGGGATGATTTTTCTGATCTTTCTGCAATTGTTCCCCTTATTTGCCGAATTTACCCTAATGGTCAAGCGGATATAAACCAATTCCAAGCCGCTGGCGGCGTTTCGTTATTGATCCGACAATTACTTGCCAAGGGCTTACTCCATGATGATGTTCACACCATCGCAGGATTCGGGTTATCACGCTATACTCTCGAACCTTGGTTAGATAACGGTCAATTAGCATGGCGGGAAGGCGCAAAAAGCTCTTATGATCTTGAAGTGATCGCTGACATTGAACACCCTTTTTCTCATCACGGTGGGACGAAGCTATTGTCTGGCAATTTAGGGCGTGCAGTGATGAAAACTTCTGCCGTTCCTGTTGAAAATCAAGTCATTGAAGCACCCGCTATCGTATTCAATAACCAAAATGACATAGCACCGCGTTTCGAAGCAGGAGAGCTAGATCGGGATTGTGTGATTGTGGTTCGCTTCCAAGGACCTTCTGCGAATGGTATGCCAGAATTACATAAATTAATGCCACCGCTCGGGGTATTATTGGATAAAGGCTATAAAGTCGCATTAGTCACTGATGGTCGATTATCAGGGGCATCTGGTAAAGTCCCTTCTGCCATTCATGTGACGCCAGAAGCTTACAATGGCGGGTTGCTTGCTAAAGTTCAAGATGGCGACTTAATTCGCGTGAATGCATTGACTGGAGAAATCGAGCTCCTTGTCGATAAAGCAACACTATCCGCTCGCCAACCTTACCAAGCCGACCTATGTGCAGAACGAATTGGCTGTGGCAGAGAGCTGTTTGGTGCATTAAGACAACATTTATCCGGCGCCGAAGAAGGTGCTTGTAGTATTAATGACTGACTGTATTAATGACTGACTGTATTAATTTTTAATTTATACCGCTTACTAGGATTTATTATGAATAATTGGAAAATGACCGCTGAAGATGTTCTAAAACAAGGTCCTGTTGTTCCTGTCATTGTGATCAAGAAACTCGAGCAAGCCGTTCCTTTAGCAAAAGCGTTACTAAAAGGCGGTATCAATGTATTGGAAGTCACCCTGAGAACAGAGTGTGCTATGGAAGCTATCCGATTAATTGCAGAAGAAGTCCCTGAAGCCATTGTGGGTGCAGGAACAGTCATTAATGCAAAACAACTCGCTGAAGTCACTCAAGCAGGTGCTCAATTTGCTATCAGCCCAGGATTAACCGATGAGTTACTAATGGCTGCGAGCCAAGGTAGCATTCCATTAATTCCCGGTATTTCAACCGTATCTGAATTGATGGCAGGTATGAACTACGGGCTCAAAGAATTCAAATTTTTCCCAGCTGAAGCCAACGGTGGTGTAAAAGCCTTGAAAGCTATTGCGGGTCCATTCTCCCAAGTTCGCTTCTGCCCAACGGGCGGCATTTCTCTTGCTAATTACCGCGACTATCTGGCACTAGAAAGTGTGCTGTGCATTGGCGGTTCGTGGTTGGTTCCTGAAGATGCACTTGAGAGTGGTAACTACGAGAAAATTACCGAACTGGCACAACAAGCTGTCCAAGGTGCTCAATAAATTGCTCGCCATACAGTGGGTCATTGTGGCCCACTTTCTATCTACTAAGCTGCTGAAATAGTTTGCTTAAATCGACGGCAAAAACGTTTCTCTTCTGAGTAAGCAAAAACATCTTCTACATACCCATCCAGAATACGCTGTTGTAATTTTTGCCAATAATCCGCGCTAAACAGATCCCGATGATGTTCCAGCAAATAATCCCGAATTTTTGGATCTTGGCATAAGAATTGAGCAAACTCTTCTGGAAAAACATCCTGCTCTCGTATGCTATACCAAGGCTCGCCAGATAGCTCTTGTTCAGGGTAAAGCGGCTCAGGAATATGACGGAAATTCACCTCGGTCATATAGCAAATTTCATCATAATCATAAAATACCACCCGACCATGGCGCGTTACCCCAAAGTTTTTAAATAGCATATCCCCTGGGAAAATATTGGCGGCAGCCAGCTGTTTGATGGCGCAGCCATATTCTTCTATTGCGTGATAAAGCTGCTCATCCGACGCTTCATCCATAAAAATATTCAGCGGGATCATCTTTCGTTCCATATAGAGATGACGAATTAATATTTTATCCCCCAAATCTTCAACCTGAGACGGCGCCTCCGTCAGTAACTCAGTCATTAGCTCATCACTCACAAAACGCTTTTCAATAATAAAGTTTTCAAACTCTTGAGTATCCGCCATGCGACCCACTCGGTCGTGCTCTTTGACCATTTGATAACACTCAAGCACTCGAGCTTTAGTCACTTCTTTTTGTGGCGCAAATTTATCTTTAATAATCTTAAATACCCGATCAAATGATGGCGCCGTAAACACCAACATCACCATTCCTTTCACACCAGGCGCGAGTGTAAATTGTTCTCGTGAAAAATTTAAATACGCCAAATATTCTCGGTAATATTCTGTTTTACCGTGTTTTTGGCAACCAATCGCCATATACAATTCAGCGATTGATTTACTGGGTAAGATTTCACGTAACCAGAAAACTAACCCAGCCGGAAATGGCGCATACACCATAAAATAGGAACGAGCGAAGCCAAACACGATGCTCGCGTCATCAAACCCAGTTAAACACGCGTCTACATACATTTTGCCGTCTTCATCATGGTGAATAGGCAATAAGAATGGGTAAACTTGGTGATTGATATATAGCTTCCCAACTAACCATGCGGCTTTATTCCGGTAAAACAGCTCATTCGCCACATGCAATTGAGCACCCTGTTCAACAATCTCAGGAAAGCGCTGCCTTAGCGTTTCCATAATACAGTCAATATCAAAGGCTAAATTTCGCCACGTTAAGCGAATGGGCAACCCACTTAAGATCCCATTAAATACCGTTTCCATGTTCCCATTGAGCTTATATTCGCGAGCTAATGGTCTTGGTAAGGTGCAAAAGCGCCGTGCTGGTTGTGAAGTAAAGATAAACAGATTTTCTTGAGTCAGCTCTCGATGTTGAAACAGCCGGCAATATACTGAATTAAAAAAACTTTCAGCAATTTCAAAACGCGGATAATCCGGCAGTAATGTCGCATAGACCTGTTTGATTCGAGCCAAATTATAAGGGCTGAGCGATTGCACTAGCCCCATACATTGCAGCTGAGCAACGACAAGCCCCACATGATGGTCATACAGCTTTATCCTTTGTTTCATCGCGTGTTGAACCGCATGCCAATCCCCGCGTTCAAAGCGTTCTTGAGCGCCCGAGGTGATTTCAAGAAATCGCCCATATTGCGCATCAAAGCCCTGCAAAATGGTTTGAGCGATGATCTGTTCAGTTTCAAGGGTCATCTTCACTCTCCCA
>NZ_JAMPSW010000025.1:0-45811 GCF_028484855.1 Providencia sp. PROV033
AATTCTATTATCAATTATTTTAATAAAGATAAGCTAAATAAGACAGCAATAAATAGTTAAATTAGGATAATGACTATTGGGCGTGCAATTAGGTGCGTAAAATCAATTTGCTAAATCGATAAGTTTGATTAAATGGATTAACGTAATTCAATGATTAATTTAGTAAAATAAAAATTTGCATTTAAATGACAATTAATCGCATTTAATTTTTAAGTTTAATGGATCATTCACTAGTAATTGGCATGGCATATGAGACAATCCATTTTAAGTGATTATTTTTTTAACTTAATGATTTTAATTAAGTTAAAAAAATAAAATAAACGTAATATTACTAAGGTAAATTATCTTTCTGACGACAAAGGAGAGGGCATTAATGAGAGTGAATGCGTTAACGATTGCAGGAACGGACCCATCAGGCGGAGCGGGTATTCAGGCTGACCTTAAAGCCTTTTCCGCGCTCGGTGCATATGGAACCAGTGTGATGACTGCGCTGGTGGCACAAAATACGCGAGGCGTTCAATCTGTTCATAATATCCCTCCTGAGTTTGTTGCTGCTCAATTGGAATCTGTTTTAAGTGATGTGCGTATAGATGCAGCCAAGATTGGTATGCTGTCAAATCGCGATAATGTACATGTCGTTGCTGAAGCTTTGAAAAAAACACCTGTTCCCTATGTTGTACTGGACACCGTGATGGTCGCGAAAAGTGGTGACCCACTTTTATTACCGGATGCTGTAGAGACGTTAAGGTTGCAACTATTGCCGTTAGTTTCATTGATTACCCCCAATTTACCGGAAGCGGCAGTGTTACTGGATGAACCCATGGCACAAACCGAGCAACAAATGCGTGACCAAGGGAAACGGTTATTACAGTTAGGCTGCCAAGGTGTATTAATGAAAGGCGGTCACTTGATTGATACTGAAAGCCCTGATTGGCTGATCACGCCTGAAGGAGAATGGCGTTTCACTTCGCCACGGATTAACACTAAAAATACTCATGGCACAGGGTGTACATTATCGGCGGCATTGGCTGCATTACGACCACGTTATGCTGATTGGCAACAAACAGTCATTGAAGCTAAAGCTTATTTACAGGGCGCGCTTGAACAAGCAGACAGCTTAGAGGTTGGGAGTGGTTTCGGACCCGTGCACCATTTTTATCGATGGTGGTAAGGATATTAGGGGCTAGAAAAAAGAAATGGCTAGCTCAAGGGAGATTGAGCCAGCCAAGGAGGTGGTTCCTAGTCTTAATTTATGACTTTCTAGTTCTTCGTTTTCGAGAGTGACTATACGATATAGAATAACCAATTGATGTGATCTGTTGCATAAAATTGGATATTGAGTGCATTTTTTAGTGAGACTGTCAATAACGAGAATGATTCTCAACTAAAATAAAGCACAAAATGAGCGTTTTTTACACAAAAACATAAGAAAAAGCCCACCGTCATCGACCATGGGCTTTTATTCAGAAAACGTGGTGAGTGGATAGCAAGCTACACTACCCGAAAATTACGCTTTTTCGACTTGAGCTTGATGAGGATCACGGGTTGTCGTTCCCGCCAAATTACGGATTAACAAACCAAAATTAACATCCACATCTTCAGGAATTGGTAGGTAAACCACATGCCCATTACCTGGCGCAACATCCACGGATTCGCCTTTGCGGTTGGTCAATGAATCCAGCGTAAAGACAATATTACCCGCGGGTGTCATGAGCTCTAAGCTATCACCGACGCTAAATTTATTTTTCACATCGACTTCCGCTAAGCCATTCACGCGGTTACCCGTAAATTCACCCACAAATTGCTGAGTATCTGAAACAGAATAACCATACTCATAAGTTTGGTAAGCATCATGGGTATGGCGGCGTAAGAAACCTTCGGTATAGCCACGGTGTGCTAACCCTTCAAGCGTAGAGAGCAGGCTCGGGTCAAATGGCTTACCTGCAACAGCATCATCAATAGCGCGACGATACACTTGGGCTGTACGTGCACAATAATAGAATGACTTAGTACGACCTTCGATTTTCAGTGAGTGAACACCCATCTTAGTCAGTGTCTCGACGTGCTCAATAGCGCGTAAGTCCTTGGAGTTCATGATATACGTACCATGCTCATCCTCAAAGGCGGTCATGTATTCGCCTGGGCGCATCGCTTCTTCAATCATGTACACTTTATCAGTTGGCGCACCTTCACCCAGTGTAGGTGCAACATTTTTCACTGGGATAGGCTCATGCATATGCACGATGTTGCCCACGTCGTCTTCTTTACCTTCTTGGACTTTATATTCCCAACGGCATGCATTGGTACAGGTTCCTTGGTTCGGGTCGCGTTTATTAATATAGCCAGAAAGCAGGCAGCGCCCTGAATATGCCATACACAGTGCACCGTGTACAAAGACTTCAAGCTCAATTTCAGGGACTTGCTGGCGGATCTCAGCAATTTCTTCCAAGGAGAGCTCGCGAGATAAAATGACGCGGGTTAATCCCATTTGTTTCCAGAATTTGACGGAAGCCCAGTTGACGGCGTTTGCTTGAACCGATAAGTGAATATCCATATCTGGGAATGCTTCACGCACCATCATGATAAGTCCTGGGTCGGACATAATGAGTGCATCGGGTCCCATTTCGATCACGGGGGTCAGGTCGCGAATAAACGTTTTTAGCTTGGCGTTATGCGGGGCAATGTTGACGACCACATAGAATTTTTTACCAAGTTCGTGGGCTTCGTTGATCCCTTTAGCGAGATTCTCATGGTTAAATTCGTTATTGCGCACACGTAGGCTGTAGCGAGGTTGACCGGCATATACCGCATCGGCACCGTAAGCAAACGCATAACGCATGTTCTTCAAGGAACCTGCTGGGGATAATAATTCTGGTGTAAACATGTTAGTTCTCAGTCTGATGTCAGGTCAGCACCATGCCGGATGGCATGGTGTAAAAATTCGAGGGTGGGGATTTTAACGCTAAATGCGGGGAATGCCAAATTTCCCTTGTAAAAAACAGGGTTATAATTTTGTTACAAGGGAATGGCTGAATTAGATATCGTCCCAGCGATAGCCTAAACCGTAGATAGAGCGAATAAATGTTTTTTCGTTATCTAATGATTCCAGCTTACGGCGTAAATTTTTTACATGGCTATCAATCGTTCTGTCTGTCACCACACGGTGGTCGTCATATAAAATATCCAGTAATTGATCCCGAGAAAAGACGGTACCTGCATTATCGGAGAGAAATTTTAGCAGACGAAACTCCGCGGGTGTCAGTTCCAGTAATTTGTCACCGTAACGAACTTGAAAGGCATTTTCATCGATAATTAATTGGGTTTCATGGTGGTTTGCTGAAGTCGATGAGCGTTGACAGCGGCGCAAAATAGTTTTCACGCGAGCGACAACTTCTCGAGGACTAAATGGCTTACAAACATAATCATCAGCACCAATTTCTAATCCTAACAAACGGTCAATTTCTTCCGTTTTTGCTGTCACCATAATCACGGGGACGTCACTGAATTGACGCAGCTCACGGCAAACCGAAATGCCATCAAGCCCCGGCAGCATTAAATCTAACAAAATGAGATCGGGGAAATGTTTTTGGACATAAGGGATCACTTCATCTCCGCGCATCAGTAGCGCAGGGACATAGCCAGAGGCTTGTAAATAATCGAACAAGAGCTGTCCCAGCTTGGGTTCATCTTCAACAATCAAAACATGGTAACTATTTGATTCGGAAAAATTTTTCTCAGGCAAAGTCACTATTCAGTCTCCAAAGTCGCGATGGGAAGTTGAATGGTCACCTTCACGCCGCCTAGTGTGGAAGGCGCCGCAGAGATAGTACCGTTATGCGCTTCGACAATATTATAGCAAATGGCAAGCCCTAAACCTGAGCCGCCACTCGCACGGTTGCGAGATGCTTCAACACGATAAAATCGCTCAAAGAGGTGCTGACATTGTTCAACGCTAAGCCCTGGGGCACTGTCTTCCCATTCAATAATGAGTTGTTGATTTTGTTGCGTTACGCTAACGGCAATCTTACCGTGTGGATCTGTATAACGCAGACTATTTTCCATCAAATTATAGAATAGTTGGTTTATGCGGTCAGGGTCAGCAAAGAGGGGAGAATGGCTAGAAAACTGAGTGTTTAATGTCAGTTGTCTATCTTCCAAGCGCCATTTAGCTTGCCCTAAATTCATCTCAATAATGGGAATAATATCGATGGATTGCATGCGATATACCAAGGAACCGCGATCGGATAAGGAGAGCTGGTGTAGGTCATTGACAAGCTTGATCAGCGTCTGTGTTTCATTGAGTAATGAGTTTATGGTTTCTGGAGTTGCTTGGCGAACACCATCCTGCACGGCTTCAAGTTCACCACGTAAGACGGAGAGTGGGGTGCGTAGTTCATGGGAGATATCGGCCATATAATCACGGCGCATCTGCTCATTTTTTTCGAGTGTAGAAGCTAGGTGATTAAAATCCTTGGCGAGCTGTCCCAATTCATCTTGACCAACCTCAGAAACCCGCGCACTGAAATCGCCTTTTGCTAATTGGTGAGTGCCTTCCAATAACCGTTTGATGGGCTTTAAGAATCCGCGAGCCAAAAAGAGGGTAACTAACAGTGCAACAAATAGCGATAATCCTGCAATTAGCCAGCTAATATGCATCTGTTGAGTATCGAAACGCTGGTCTAACTCATTACTGATGCCACTTTCATAGCTGGCAATCAGCCAGCCTACCGTTGTCCCTTGGCTAGTTTTTACGGGAACTCGGATCACTTGCTCTGGAGGCCGTTCTCGCCCCCAAATAAGGTTATCTTTAGCATCAAAAACCCAAAACATCCCGCGCATACGCTTATGTCCATGCCCTGGACCTGGACTCTGATGTTGGTTATCAACATTGCGTAAAATACGGAAAAACATGCGCTCATCACTCGCAAGAAATCGCCAACTTCCCTCTTCCTCATATTGTTCAGCGAGTGCGGAGGAAAGTAGCTCAGCACGTTGTTGGTCGTTCTCTTTGATATAGTCAATAAAGCCGTGCTGAAACCCCATACGCACCCCTTGGTGCATTATGACAACCAGCAGCAAACAGGTGGCAAAAATCGCGATGAACAAACGGGTACTAAGGCTGGTAAGTTTAAGCTTCATGGGTTTTCTCCTGCACAGAATGCGCTGAACGTGAGAAACGCTGTCTTAGGCTATCAAAACTGAGGTACACCACGGGGGTTGTAAATAGGGTCAATAGCTGGCTCATGATTAGCCCGCCCACGATGGCGATCCCCAAGGGCTGACGTAGTTCTGCGCCGTCACCGGTGCCTAACATCAAGGGGAGTGCACCAAAAATCGCTGCAAGCGTGGTCATGACGATAGGGCGAAAACGCAATAGGCTAGCGCGTAAGATGGCTTCGCGAGCGGATAAGTGGGCGTTACGTTGTGCTTGGAGCGCGAAGTCCACCATGATAATGGCATTTTTCATGACAATCCCAATGAGTAACATAATCCCAATTAAAGCAATCAAGCTAAATGGCGTATCAAACAATTCAAGGGCTAATAATGCCCCCACGCCTGCGGAAGGCAGGGTGGAAAGAATCGTAAGCGGGTGAATATAGCTTTCATACAAAATACCCAATACCAAATAGACGGTGACAATTGCTGCTAAAATTAAAAATAACTGTGATTTTAACGTTTCTTGGAATACCTGAGCGGTTCCGGCAAAAGTGCCTCGTACGGTAGAGGGGACACCCAGTGATGTCATGGTTTTTTCTACGGCATCAATTGCATCATTTAAGGTATAGCCATCCGCTACGTTAAACGAGATGGTGGACGCGGCAGATAATCCTTGGTGATTCACACTCAGCGGCGCATTGGCGGGTTGCCAGCGTGCAAAATAGGAAAGGGGAATGGCGTCTCCCTGTTTGTTGACCACAAACATTTTATCCAGTGAGCTCACGTCTTGTGTATATTCGGGTGCCACTTCCATCACCACTTTATACTGGTTCATCGCTTCATAAATGGTAGAAATTTGACGTTGACCAAAGGCGTTGTTGAGCAGATTGTTCGCATCACGCACATCGATCCCCAGTTGCGCCATCAAATCGCGGTCATAGGTTAATGCCATCTCCGCGCCTTTATCTTCTTTATCGGAGTTCACATCGGTTAACTGAGGTAAATCCCCTAGAGCTCGGCGAATAGCGGGCTCCCATGAACGTAATGCATCCAGCTCATCGGCTAACAGGGTAAATTGATAGCTAGCTTCGGATTGACGTCCTCCCACGCGGATATCTTGCACGGGCATCATAAATAAGTTGGCACCGGGTTCTTTCGCCAGTTTCATGCGCAAGCGGTTAATCACGCTGTTAGCACTCTCTTTGCGCTCATCCAGTGGCTTTAAGGAGATAAACATAGAGCCACTGTTGACGCGGCTGCCGCCCGTAAATCCAGTGACGCTATCCACGGCAGGATCCGCTTTTACTTGCTGCATAAAGCTCGTCATTTTTTGCTTCATTGACTGGAATGAGATGCTTTGGTCTGCACGGACAAAACCCAGTAACCGCCCAGTATCTTGTTCTGGGAAAAAGGCTTTAGGAATTGAAATATACAGATAAACATTTAAACCAATAGCTGCAATTAATACGGCTAATACACTGCGTCGATGAGAAAGTACCCAATTTAACGTGACGCCGTAACTTTCTTGTAGCCGAATAAGCACTCGACCAAAGCCTTGGCGCTTAGCATTAACTTTATCATCTCTCTTTTTCAGTAAATGTGCACACATCATCGGGGTTAATGTGAGGGAAATGATCAATGAAATCCCAATAGCGGTCGAGAGTGTGATGGCGAATTCCCGGAATAAGCGCCCGACTAGCCCGTCCATCAGGAGTAAAGGAATAAACACGGCGACTAAAGAAATACTCATGGAGACAACGGTAAAACCCACTTCAGAAACCCCTTTAATGGCGGCAATAAAGGGCTTGCGACCATTTTCGATATGCCGTGAAATGTTCTCCAAGACCACAATGGCATCGTCCACCACAAAGCCGGTTGCAACGGTCAGCGCCATGAGTGATAGGTTATTGAGGCTAAATCCGCATAAATACATTGCAGTAAATGTGCCTATTAGCGAAACAGGCACGGCAATAGCCGGAATAAGCGTGGCACGACCAGAGCGTAAAAAGAGCAGCACGACGAGAATAACAAGCGCGATCGCAATCATTAATGCCCTTTCTACTTCCGCAAGGGAGGCTTTAATGGTCGGTGTTCTATCTTGTGCGACTTGAAGATCGATGGCGGCAGGGATCATGTCCTTAAATTCAGGTATTTCTTCACGAATGCGTTTTACAGTCTCAATGATATTGGCACCCGCTTCTCGACGAATAATCATGAGGATCGCAGGTTCACCACTGGACATTCCCGCAGCTCGTACGTTCTGTACCGAATCTTTTACCGTTGCCACATCACTGAGTTTAACGGCATTACCGTTACTGTAATGGACAATAATCGGGCGATAATCTGCTGCTTTTTTCAGTTCATCATTGGTCTGAACTTGGTATCGGTTATCTGGGTTATTGATATAACCTTGGGGTTGACGCACATTGGCGCTACTGATTGCAGAGCGGACTGCATCCAGAGAAACCCCTTGATTGAATAATGCCGTGGGGTTGAGTTCCACTCGTACTGCGGGCAGGGAGCCACCACCCACAGTCACTTCACTGACACCTTCAATTTGTGCAATACGTTGTGCTAAACGTGTCGATGCCACATCGTACATTTCCCCAGTGCTTAGGGTATTTGATGTAAGTGTTAAAATCATAATGGGGGCATCAGACGGGTTCGATTTATAGTAACGCGGGCGGCTTGGCATGCCGCTAGGTAATAGGTTTTGCGCTGCATTCAATGCAGCTTGTACTTCACGGGCGGCATTATTGATATCTTTTGTGAGATCGAACTCTAAGGTGATAGTGGTACTCCCTAACGAGCTGCTGGATGTCATCTCATTTAAGCCTGCGATACTGCCGAGTGAACGCTCAAGTGGGGTCGCAATCGAGGATGCCATTGTTTCTGGTGATGCACCGGGAAGTGACGCTGACACTCTTATTACTGGGTAGTCGACCTGTGGCAGGGGCGCCACAGGTAAAAATAGAAAGCTCAATGCACCGCATAAGGTAATGGCAACACTGATTAAGGTGGTTGCTACCGGACGGCTGATGAATAAAGCAAAGAAGCGTTTCATTAAGACTCCTGTGCCTTGCGCTCACGATGATTAAAGCGATGGGCTAAGCGGTCAAACATCAGGTAGATCACTGGGGTGGTGAAGAGCGTCAAAATTTGGCTCATGATCAGTCCACCGACCATACAGACTCCCAATGGTTGGCGTAATTCCGCACCCACACCCGTGCTTAACATTAACGGTAATGCACCTAATAAGGCAGCCATCGTGGTCATCAGGATTGGACGAAAACGCAGTAAACAGGCCTGATAAATCGCATCATATGGGGATAAACCTTGTTCACGCTCAGCAGCAAGCGCAAAGTCAATCATCATAATGGCGTTCTTTTTCACAATTCCGATCAGCAAAATAATACCGATGATGGCTATTACATCTAGCTCATTTCCTGCCATCATTAAGGCAAGTAGCGCCCCGACTCCAGCGGTTGGCAGAGTGGATAATATAGTGATTGGATGAATAAAGCTTTCATACAGAATGCCCAACACGATATACATGGCGATGATCGCGGCAAAAATAAGCCAAACTGTGCTACTCAATGCCGCTTCAAAGGCGAGTGTTGCCCCTTGGAATTGCGTGGTGATGGATTTTGGCATGGCAATGTTTTTTTCTGCCAGCTTAACCGCGTTAACTGCGGACTCTAATGAAGAGCCCTCTGCGACATCGAAAGAAAACGTGACGGAAGGGAACTGATCAAGGTGATTGATGGCGAGAGGGCCATAACCTTCTTGAATATTCACTAAGGTGTTGAGCGGCACCATGGCACCATCCGTCCCTTTCAGGCGAATATCATTCAGTGCATCCATTCCATCACGGGTTTGGGTGTTATGCTCTAAAATAACGCGATACTGATTCGCTTGGGTATAGATAGTCGAGATCATGCGCTGGCCAAAGGCGTTATACAGGGCATTATCGATATTTGACATCGTAATGCCAAAACGACTTGCGGTATCCCGATCCACATTCACATAGGCGACTAACCCTTTGTCTTGCCAGTCACTACTGACATCCACAAGTTCGGGTTGTTGGTTAAGGGCGTCAATTAACTTTGGTACCCAAGTACTGAGCTCATCGAGGGAGCCGGCTTGCAGTGTAAACTGATACGGAGTACGAGAAACTTGTGTATCAATGGTTAAATCTTGTGAAGGTTGCAGATAGAGGTTTACTCCTGCAACATTGCTAGTGGCTTGCTGTAGGCGGGGAATAATGGTGGGTACTCGGTCATCACGTTGATCAAGGGGCTTCAATGTGATTTGAATACGGGCATTATTTAGCGTGGCATTATTGCCATCGATTCCCACATAGGTGGTGACGTTTTCAACGGCAGGGTCGGACAGAATAATTCCCGCCACTTCTTGCTGTTTTTTCGACATAGCCGCAAATGAAATGGATTGGCGACTCTCAATAGTGCCCTGAATAATACCGCTATCTTGCAGTGGGAAGAAACCTTTCGGGATCCACATATACAGCAGCACAGTCAGCACCAAGGTTCCTAGTGCGACACACAGTGTTAGCCATTGGTGGTTAAGAACGCGTTTTAACCATACTCCATAGCCCGCAATCATCCATTCAAAAAAGTGCTCGCAGGCGATTTCAAAACGGTTATGTTTATGCTGGGATTCTGGCTTGAGTAAGCGAGCACACATCATTGGGGTGAGTGTGAGGGATACCACGGCAGAGATCAAAATCGCCACCGCCAAGGTGATCGCAAATTCACGGAATAGACGCCCGACAATGTCTCCCATAAACAGCAGTGGGATCAGCACGGCAACCAATGAAAACGTCAGCGAAATAATGGTGAAGCCGATTTCTCCGGCGCCTTTTAATGCCGCAACGACAGGCTTATCGCCTTGTTCAAGATAACGGGAGATATTTTCAATCACCACGATGGCATCATCGACGACAAATCCCGTTGCGATGGTGAGTGCCATTAACGTCAGGTTATTGACAGAGAAACCACAGAAATACATCACCGCAAAGGTGCCGACGAGGGATAGCGGTACGGCAATACCGGGGATCAATGTCGCGATACCATTGCGCAGGAACAGGTAAATCACCATGACTACAAGGGCGATGGCAAGCATCAATTCAAATTGAACATCATTCACGGAGGCGCGTATCGTACTGGTGCGGTCCGTTAAAATATCCACGTTGACGGAGGCTGGCAGACTTTCAATGAGCTCAGGCAGTAAGGCACGAATGGTGTCTGTGGTGCTAATGACGTTAGCGTCGGGCTGGCGCTGAACATTGATGACAATCGCTTGCTGGCTATTTGCCCATGCACCGAGGTAAGCGTTTTCTGCTCCTTGTTCGATAGTTGCAATATCACCAAGACGTACAGGCGCGCCATTTTGGAATGCCACAATCAGCTTGCGATAATCATCAAGCGACTTCATTTGGTCATTGGCAGATAAAGTTACCGCACGAGTTGGACCATCAAAGCTCCCTTTTGCGGAGTTGACGTTAGCGTTATTAATCGCGGTACGAATCGTTTCGCTATCTAGCCCTTTAGCCGCCATGGCTTGGGGATTAAGATTCACGCGGACAGCAGGGCGCTGCCCACCGGCTAAGGTAACCAAACCGACACCCGTTACTTGAGATATTTTCTGCGCAACGCGAGTTTCAATAATATCTTGTACTTGAGTCAGCGGCATGGCATCGGAGGTGACGGCTAACGTTAAGACAGGGGGATCCGCAGGATTCACTTTATTGTAAATCGGTGGATACGGTAAATCAGAGGGTAATAAGCTGGTGGCAGAGTTAATTGCCGCTTGGACTTCTTGCTCTGCAACATCTAAAGGGAGCGAAAGCTGGAACATGAGCGTGATCACCGACGCGCCACCAGAGCTGCGTGATGACATTTGCTGTAAGCCAGACATTTGACCAAATTGTGTTTCCAACGGAGCGGTG
The DNA here is from genome assembly GCF_028484855.1 of Providencia sp. PROV033. Classification (NCBI taxonomy): domain Bacteria; kingdom Pseudomonadati; phylum Pseudomonadota; class Gammaproteobacteria; order Enterobacterales; family Morganellaceae; genus Providencia; species Providencia sp. PROV033. The sequence continues at coordinate 11,126 of NZ_JAMPSW010000025.1, forward strand.
ATCGCCGATGTCATGACGTCAGGGCTGGCCCCCGGATACAGAGTGACGACTTGGATCGTTGGATAGTCAACTTCGGGCAATGCAGAAACAGGTAAAAAACGGTAGCCGATGATCCCTGCCAGTAAGATTGCCACCATAAATAATGTGGTCGCCACTGGACGCAGAATAAAGAGGCGAGACGGACCTCCGCCTTTAAGGGATTCAGGCTGCATTAGGCTTTCTCCGCACTATTGCGAGGTTTTCTCTCTGCGGAAGTGGACTTTTTCTCGATGGATGACGCATTAACAACCTCCACCTTCGCGCCATCCGTGAGCTTATCAACCCCATCGGTGATGACTTTGGTATTGGCGGATAACCCACTTTCAATGACCACTTGCTGACTGTCTTGAATACCTACGGTGACAAGATGCTTCGCGACGGTACCTTCATCATTCAGAACCCAAACGTAGTGCCCTTCATTCCCCATTTGCAGGGCGGCGGTTGGGATAACGACAGCATTTTGTAACGTTTCTACTTGCATTTTGACGTTGACAAATTGGTTCGGAAACAGCTTTTGCTCTTCGTTGGTAAAGCGTGCTTTAATTTTGAGTGTGCCTGTTGCGGGGTCAATTTGGTTGTCGGTACTCAATAATTCCCCTTGGGCAATCATGGCAATATTGTTGCGATCCCACGCTTCAATCAGCACTTTTTTACCCGCAGCTTGTGCTTGCTGTATGGCGGGAATATCGCCTTCAGGTAAGGCGAATAGAACGTCAGCAGGTTGTGTTTGGGTGATCACGACAATAGGGGTGGAAGTACCCGAAGAGATAAAGTTACCAACATCAACCTGTTTTAAACCCACCCGTCCAGCAATAGGGGCAGTGATTTTGCTGTAAGTCAGCTGCAGTTTGGCATTGTCGACGGCAGCTTGGTCAACTTTAATACTGCCTTCTGCCTGTAAAACCGTGGCACGTTGATTATCCAGCTCTTGTTGCGAAATGACTTTAGTACCTGCGAGTTTTTGGTAGCGAGTGAGATCTAAACGGGCATTGGCTAAGGCGGCTTTATCTTTTGCCAACTGACCTTCTGCTTGAGCGAGCTGAACCTCGAAAGGGCGAGGGTCAATTTGTGCTAATAAATCACCGGCTTTAACGGATTGGCCTTCAGTGAAGTAGATGTGCATTAACTGACCTTCAACGCGGCTGGTCACCGTCACCATGTTGGCGGCTTGCACGGTTCCTAAACCGGATAAGAAACGCGGAACGACTTTTTCTTGTGCCGTAGCAAACTGCACAGGGGCTAAGGGACGAGACGGTCTTCCACCTGCTTTTTTCGCTTGTCCACCCGGTGTTGCACTCGCTGTTGTTGGTACTTCATTTTGATTATTTTTATGGTAGACATACCACGTTGTACCAGCTACTGCGATTATCGCAACAAACAGGGCAGATCGAGTCCAAATTGTACGGCGTTTCTGTGTCGTCATGGTGGGTCATTCGCTTAACTCAAAAGAGTGGGTAAAATCCGTCAGGCTATAGGCTAAAAAACTAACGAAAAAGAGTTAGTTAGACATAATAATAGTTTAACTTGATAGGTACAAAGAAAAATGGAGGAATTATGAATAAGTGTCAATTTATGTACGTCCTGAGTATACGTATATCTACTTGCCGTGACGTACCTATTTAATCAGCGTTAGCGCTAATTAAGTTTAGGACATAATACAATATAAACAAAAATCATTCTTCACCTAATAATTCAATGAATTACCTGAGCTAAATTTGATTAAGAAATGAGTTGTTCAAGCGTATATAAATAAAAAATTAGCGCGGTTAGCGTCGGGATTATAAAGTGAATTGGCTCACAGCAGAAAGAGTCAATAATCGTAGCTAATAAGTAATTACATTAAAAGGAATTTAATAGATGAACTTATCGAATACCATGGATTTATTTGAGCGGGTCTCTGAATCTGCATTGTCTGAGCCTGGTCTTAGCCCAAAATTTGAACAAGAAATAACGCTCGAGATGAAGATCAAAAAATTGGTTGATGAGGTACAACCTTTTGACCCGCTAATCAAAGGTTATTTCGAAGCTCCACAATCTAAGTTTGCATTGTCTGAGCCTTGTCTTGGCCCAGACATTGAACAAGAAATAACGCTCGAGATGAAGGTGAAACAATTGGTTGATGAGGCACAATCTTTTGATCCGCTAGTCACAGATTGTTTCGGGTCATCACAAGCTGAAATGGTCGCTTCTGCTTTAAGCAGTTTTCCTCAGGCAGATATTATGACCTCAAATACTGTTGGGGATATTAATATCAAATATGGCTATGGCATGCCAATTGTGGGACACCATCCAATTATTTAGATAAAAACTGTACTCAGTACACTATGTGATTATTAATAATAAAAGCCACCATTAAGGTGGCTTTTATTGGTTTAGACTAATCGATAACTATTGAATTGTACTGGTATTTAAAACCGGTGCTTTCTCATTTTGCTGTGTTTCATTTGCACTCCAACCTTTCCATGACAGTGGAATAAAGGCTACCGCTACGGCTAATAATGAAACGCCTGCTACATAGTATGCTGGTGCCATGTGAGATTGTTGTAACCATGCATCCGTTAAGATTGGGGTTAATCCACCAAATACGGCATAAGCCAAGTTATAGGCGAATGATAAGCCGGAGAAACGAATTTCTGGTGGGAACGCACGAGTACTGATAATTGGCGTTGTTGCAATTGCACCCACAAAGAAGCCCATTAATGCATAGTTAAACGTTAAGGTACTCGCAGAAATATCGGATGATAAAGTCGAGTAGAAATAGATAGCTGTGACCGCTAATCCACCCCAAGATAACGTCATTGAGGTACGCGTTCCTGCTTTATCCCCTAACCAACCCCAGAAAATGCAGCCTAAAGTTAACGTTAATGTTGCCGCACAGTTGGCTTGCAAAGCCATGTTACGGTCAATGCCATAAATACCTTTTAATACCACGTCAGGCGTCATCAAAATGGTGACAACGATAGCGGTAGACAGTGACCACGTCAGTGCAGCGGTGATCATGCAAGCTTGTTTATGGGATTTAACCACGGTTTTTACTGGCAATTCTTTGGTTAACGCTTTTTTAGCCGCCATCTCTTTGAAAATAGGCGTTTCTTGTAAGAAACGACGCAGATACACAGAGATAAAACCAAAAATACCGCCTAAAATAAATGGAATACGCCAAGCAAAATCATGCACTTCTTGAGTGGTATAAGAGCGTTCAATGATAATGGCAACGATAGATCCCAGTAAAATCCCACCGGTGATCCCGGAAGTTAACGTGCCAACACCTAATCCATAACGTTGTTTTGGGGTATGTTCGGCAATGAACACCCACGCACCCGGCATTTCACCACCGATAGCCGCACCTTGCATGATGCGCATTAATAACAGTAACAGTGGTGCAGCGGCACCAATGGATTCAAATGTAGGCAAGAAACCAATAATAAATGTTGGGAAGGCCATTAAGAAAATACTTAAAGTAAACATTTTCTTACGACCGATTTTGTCGCCAAAGTGAGCCATGATAATACCGCCCAATGGGCGAGCAAGGTAACCCGCAGCAAACAGACCCAGTGTCGCCATTAGTGCGAGAAATTCATTATCACCCGGGAAAAAGAGTTGGGAAATAATCTTCGCGTAAAAGACGAAAATAACGAAATCATAAAATTCTAATGTGCCACCTAATGAGGATAAGCCCAATGTTTTATAATCTTCTTTGCCCAACGGTCTAGCCGCGGGCTGGCTGGTTGTTTGCGATGTCATAATTCTGTCCTTCTAAATACACAACATTTCAATATTAGCGCGATGGGGTTATTTGTAATAATAGGTACGTTAAATAGCGAAGTAATTAATATTATTTAGCAAAGGATAAGAGAGATAAAACGAGGGAAAATAAACCTAGGTAATACTCTGTATCTCTAACGTGCCTTCATTTATAGCAGAAAGTTTCATATTCTGTAAACTGCCACCCTTAAAACAAGCATAAGATTCTATTTAGTTTCCAAAGGTTGAATATGTATTCCGATTGATAATCAAATGTCACGATATGATATTAATAAAATAATAATTACAGACGATTGTATATTTGAAGCGAAAAAATAAGGACAAAAAAAGCAATAAATAAAAGAACAGGGTTCTATTTGGTAAGAAATTAATTAATATTAATAAATCTTATCAGTAAAAAAATATAATTATTTAACAGGGGATAAGGCTATTTATATAAATAATACACGTCTGTTTGAGTTGTTTCAGATTCGTGTTTTGGTATATATGAGAGGTTTTTAGAAAAAAAATGGGTTTTTATAAACCCGCATACTTTTCATAAGGGGAAGTATGCGGGCTAGGTTATCAGACTAAGAACAGGGTGGCTAAACCTAAGAAAATAAAGAAACCACCGGTATCAGTAATTGCAGTGATCATGACGCTAGAGCCGATAGCAGGGTCTTTACCCATCTTAATCATAATCAACGGGATAAGAACGCCCATGATAGCAGCCATGAGCAGGTTCAGTATCATCGCAAGCGTCATGACGGCACCCATGGCGAGATCGCCGTAGAGTAAGTAGGTAACAACACCCATGATCCCCCCCCAGACAATACCGTTAATCAAGGCAACGCCAAGCTCTCGAAGCATTAGGAAAGAGAAGCTACCGTTTTGGATTTGGTGTAAGGCAATTGCCCGCACAATCATGGTAATAGTCTGGTTCCCGGTGTTACCACCGATACCTGCCACGATTGGCATCAAAGTGGCTAGGGCAACGAGCTGTGAAATAGTATCTTCAAATACGCCGATCACACGAGAAGCGACGAAAGCGGTACAGAGGTTAATGGCTAACCAAGTCCAACGTGTTTTAACCGCTTGACCCACAGGGGCGAATACGTCTTCTTCAGGACTCAACCCCCCCATACGGCGAATGCTGTTGTCATTTTCTTCGCTAATATTATCAACGATATCTTCAACCGTGAGTCGCCCCATAAGTAACCCATTACTGTCGACGACGGCAGCGGAAATTAAGTCGTAACGTTCGAACGCGCTTGCGGCGTCTTCACCTTTTTCATCGGGCAAAAAGGTGACGGTATCCGTTTTCATGACATCAGCGACAATACGTTCTGGTGCTTGAATCAAAATGGTGGTTAGCGGCAATTCACCTTGTAGGTAATTGTCTTTGTCGACAACGAAAATTTTATCTGTCGCTTCAGGTATTTTTCCACGTTGACGGAGATAGCGTTGTACTGTTTTTAGTGTGACATTGGAACGGACGGTGACGAATTCGAAATCCATCATCTGCCCAACGCTGTCTTTAGCATATTGCAGAACTTCGCGAATACGGCTTCGTAAGCTTGGATCTAAATAGGTCAGTAGGCGGCGCATGGTATCGCGCGGCAAATGTTCGGCGATATAAGCTTGTTCATCGACATGTAAACCCGCTACTGCTCGCAGCAGCTCTCGGTCTGACATATCTTTAATTAGGCTATCCCAGACTGACACCGACGCTTCAACTAACACTTCACCACGTTCGTTATTGTCAACTAAGCGCCATAGAGCGAGACGCTCATCGTAAGGCAGCATCTCAAGAATATCGGCGATATCAGCGGTGTGGAGATCAATGAGCAGTTCTTTGACTGCACTAATTTTTTCACTAAATGCTTTATCATCCATACTGACGTGTTGGTCTTTCTCGATAAGAGCATGGACAAACTCTTCGTCTTCCATGAATAACGTCAGTATTTGCTGGCGGATATACGCCAGTCTTTGTGAATGCGGATTGATTATTGTTGCCGCATCAGTTGAAAAAGCAGTTTGTGACATGTTAATCCTTAAACCATTCGGCGCCGAAGCGCTTTAAATTAATTCGCCTGCGAGGTGACGAAACATCTACCCAGTATTGTCGCTGATCCCGAAAAAATATCAAATCGGTTCATATTTCGAATAAGAAGAACAAAACAATACTGACCGCAAATCGCTATTTATTTGTTTCTATTTTTCTTAGTGGTAAAACGTTATGGCTCATTTTCTGCGCAAATAGTGAGTTTCCAGCCCGGAACCTCTTCCCAATAGGCACTTTCTTTTTCAAGATCAAGCAACATTAACGCGTTGTGTGCGAGATACTGTGCGGGTAAAAAAAGTGTCCAATGTCCATCGTCAGTTTCAATGCGCATAGACGATGGGGTTGTCGTTGATTGGCGCTGATTATTCAATAGGATGGATAAGCGCAAAATCTGAATCAACGGCATAAATTGTTTGCGTTTAAACAGGTTAAACTTTGGAATTTCATCGTACTTGATAGCGCGGCGATGGTTGCGTACTAATGTGGATAATAGCAACTGTTGTTCTTGGCTAAATCCCGGTAAATTGGTGTTTTGTAAGATATACGCGGAGTGGCGGTGCATCCCATTATGGTTAATGCTTAATCCCACCTCATGCAGCATAACCGCCCAAATTAAAATAGATTCTAATTGCGGGTTGGCTTGTTTGGGGTTCTGCTGGCGCCACTGATAATACAGCTCTTCCATGGTTTTCAAAACCCGTCGGGCTTGTTCTCGATCAATATTATAGTGCTCAGCAAGGCTGAGTGCAGTACGCTGCCGAATATCTTGGTGCCGAAAGCGACCCTCCATTTCATAGAGTACACCTTCACGTAAGGCACCATCAGAAAGACGTAATTCCTTGATTTCTAAAGAATCAAAAACAGCAATTAAAATGGCTAAGCCGGGTACAAATACTTGTTTTCTATCAGAAGAAAGACCTGGGATCTCTAATGAACGGAACGTTTTGTACTTCAGAGCCATCTGTTTGATTTTTTCGAGGCGCTCACGGGTAATGATACCGTCACGCTCCCCCATTTCCATAATGACCGCATGGGCAGCTTTGATGGTACCGGATGCCCCCATTGCCACGTCCCAAACCTGTTTCTTAAATAGTGTCGCGGTACTTTCAAGTTTTAAGCAGGCGGCTAAATAAGCGCGATTGAAATTTTCGGGTGAAATGGTTTCGTTTGGAAAATACTGGCGCGCAAAACTAACGCAGCCCATGCGACGGCTTTCAATTAAAATCGGCTCAAACTTTTCGCCGATCACTAGCTCCGTTGAACCACCGCCAATATCGATGACTAATTTGCGACCTTTTTCTGGTTGGGTGTGTTCAACGCCCATGAAAATCAGGCGCGCTTCTTCTTGCCCTGAAATGATCTCAATCGGGTAGGGAATAATGGCTTTTGCACGACGTAGAAATTCTTCAACGTTGGTGGCGACTCGTAATGAATGGGTACCAACGATGCAGACGTTATCAGGCGTGAAGCCTTGTAGACGCTCAGCAAATAGCGATAAACACGCTAAGCCACGCTCCATGGCTTCTTCACTGAGCTCATTGGTATCACTCAGCCCATCAGCAAGATGAACACGTTTTTTTAAACGGGTTAGAACTTGTAGTGCTCCATTGACAATACGCGCAATAACCATGTGAAAGCTGTTTGAACCCAAGTCAATCGCCGCAATTTCTTGCGGTCTTGGCGTAGATGAATTAGCAATTGGCATAGTATCAAGCTCTTGTTTCAGGCATTTCGAGTGCTTTTAAAAATTCGTAGACAGCTAATTGAGCGCGAATTTTGCGCTTATTGCCGCGAGGAACATAATGATTACTGAGTTCTTTGTCAACAAAACGGGCTTTGACGGTATCGCTGAACTGTAATTCGAGGATGTCTAAGACTAACTGTTTCAGGCGCGGGTCCACTAAACGGACGGCGACCTCGATACGGTAGTCAATGTTGCGTGTCATCCAATCTGCTGAGGAGATAAACACTTTTTCATCGCCTGCGTTGGTAAAGACATAGACGCGGTCGTGCTCTAAGAAACGATCGACCACACTGGTGACTTGGATGTTTTCGCTATAGCCTTGTTGCCCTGAAACGAGGGAGCACATCCCCCGAACTAGCAAGCGAATTTTCACGCCGGCATTAGAGGCATCGTACAGTTTGTCGGTCAGTTCTTTATCCACCAGATTGTTGATTTTTAGTGTAATGCCGCTAGGTAAACCCGCGTGTGCATTGGCAATCTCTTGGTCGATTAATTCGGTAATCTTGGTTCGAGTATTCTGTGGAGAGACCATCAAATTATCGAAAGTCACCGGACGATACGGGTTTTCAATAAAACTAAACACGCGGCGCACTTCATTGGTGATTTGCTCATTGCAGGTGAGTAATGAGTAGTCGGTGTAGAGGCGAGCCGTTTTTTCGTTAAAGTTACCAGTACCGATATGGGCATAACGAACAATTTGCCCTTCTTCCATGCGGGAGATAATAAATAGCTTAGCGTGAATTTTCAGTCCCGGCGCGGAGAAAATAACATGGACACCCGCTTCAGTGAGGCGTTTTGCCCAGTGAATATTGGCAGCTTCATCAAAACGTGCTTGCAGCTCCACGACCACGGTCACTTTTTTACCATTGTGGGCTGCGTGGATCACGGAGTCGATAATGCGAGAGTCTTTTGCGACACGGTAAATATTGATTTTGATGGATAACACATTCGGGTCAAACGATGCTTGGCGCAACAGTTCTAATGTATGCTCGAACGTGTAATACGGGTAGTAGAGCAACACATCGCGCTCGCGAATGGCATCAAATCCGTTACGGAAATTATCAAACCAGCGATGGCGAAGGCGGGGTAATGGTTTGTTGAGAAGGTTTTTATTTCCTTCATTTGGGAAGTTAATAAAATCCTTAAAATTATGGTAACGACCACCAGCAATCACCGAGTCATCACTCGATAATCCCAATTTTTCTCGTAACAAGGCGACCATTTCATCGGGCATATCACGTTGATACACAAAGCGAACCGGTTCTGCAGTTAAGCGCTGCTTCAAGGTCGATGACATGATTTCCAGCAGACTGGATTCCATTTCCGTGGCGATATCATATTCTGCATCGCGGGTCATTTTCATGGAATAGGCGTTGAGTTTATCGTAATCAAAAAAGCCTTTGAAAATTTCATCAAGGGTATAACGCAGGATATTATCAATGAGGATCATTGATTTACGGCGCTTCGGCATTTCTGGTGGAAGATTCACAAAGCGCGGAACTTTATCAGAAGGAATTTCTAATAAGGCATATTGCACTTCAGTCCCATTAATAATTTCAACGGCGAGGTACGTGTAATCGTCTTTGAGAAACTCGACCAAGTTAGTATCACGATTGATTAAAATTGGTGTGATATGTTGACGTAGATTCTGCCGAAAGTATTGGCGTAACCAGATTTGCTGACGAGGCGAAATTTGACGTTCGTTAATTAAGAAAATTTGGTTGCGCGCCATTTCAAGCAGCAGCTCATTGTAAAGTACGTCAAACTCTTGCTCTTGCTTAGCAACTTTGGACTGAATACGTTTGAGAAGATGGCGTGCGCCACTGGCTGAGCCGCGTTCTTCATTGATCAAAATACGGCGCTTAACATCTGCAAAACGAACTTTATAGAATTCATCTAAGTTATTGGAGTAAATGCCCAAAAAACGCATTCGTTCAATCAAAGGGTTACGCTTATCTGCGGCCTCTTGGAGAACTCGTTCGTTAAAAGAGAGCCAGCTGAGCTCTTTTTCATGATAGAGACGTTCTTGGGACATTGTTGCTCCGTATTCGACTGGTTAATGCTGATAAAAACTAATTATCACCGTTGACTTCTATCGCAGCGCTGTGATGGCAGCTTACGCGTTTTCAGACTGCTGTTTCATGGCGAAATATTGGTGCTGGAACACACACATACGGATTGCGGTGTGGTAGCGACCATTCACGAAAAACTCATCAATAAGCTCGCCTTCTGTGTGGAAACCAAGTTTATTATAAATATGGATAGCTTTGACATTTTCTTTATCTACAATCAGATAAAGTTTGTATAAATTTAGCACTGAAAAGGCGTAGTCCATTGCCAGTTTTGCCGCGCGACTTGCATACCCTTTGCCTTGGTGGCGGGGTGCAATGATAATCTGGAATTCAGAACGACGGTGAACATAATCAATTTCAACCAACTCGACTAAACCCACTTTTTCACTGTCATATTCGACAATAAAGCGGCGCTCGGATTGGTCATGAATATGTTTATCGTAAAGATCACTGAGTTCAACGAATGCCTCATAAGGCTCTTCGAACCAATAACGCATAATGTTGGCATTATTGTCCAGCTGGTGGATGAATGCTAAGTCTTCACGCTCAAGTGGGCGCAACTTAAACAGATGAGCTTGCCCGGTCGTCATAAAACACCTCGATTGTTGTTAATTATAAAACTATTTATGGCGAAAGTATCAATTAGAAAATTAATTACTTAGCGCTGTTATAAGGATACCACTTATTTGCAATAAAATAATGACAGAAAGCAGGGGGCGGGAGAGTTTGTCGAAGATTAGTTCGTTTAAGTGAAAATGGTTAGTAGTAGGTTGGTGATCGGGTGAAGACACAATACAGGGCAGAGATTATCGCCACCCAAAAATTGTACTCGCTTGGATTTGAATCACCAGCAGAACGATTTAACCAGTGTGTTGCATCCACCGATTGAACTCACAGCTCAAAACGGACGGTATATCTCCTTATTCATTCAAACTGCAGGTTCGTTGGCAGCATTCAGCTCGCCGGGTTACATACTGATGTATGTTCCTTGTCTATCTTCCCTTGCCACCTTTTTGCATCTTGAATGACATTGGGTATAAAAAGCAGGACATTCCGGCATAAACTCTGAAGGCAGGCTTAATACGGTTTCATCCCGAGCTGTTTTGAAAGCTATAGGGTATATGGTATCGTACGCGTCAGAAATACCTTTAAGAGAGCCCGTCACGGTGGAAAAAAAGAAAACCTTCCCGCAGCAGAAAAGCGGCTTGCACCCGCGTAACCGTCATCGCTCGCGCTATGATTTCCCGGCGCTGATCGCCAGTTGCCCTGCACTGGAGCCGTTCGTCAAACCGAACGCCTGGGGCGATATCTCGGTAGATTTTGCCGATCCTGCGGCAGTTAAAATGCTCAACCGTGCGTTGCTGCAACATTTTTATGGCATCGAATATTGGGATATTCCCGCCGATTATCTGTGCCCGCCAATCCCCGGGCGTGCCGACTATTTACACCATCTTGCCGACCTGCTGGCGACCAGCAACGGCGGTGAGATCCCTCGCGGTAAAGGCGTGGCGATTCTTGATGTAGGCGTTGGCGCCAACTGTATTTATCCGATTATTGGTCTGCGTGAATACGGCTGGCGTTTTACTGGTTCGGAGATTAATCCGGTATCGTTCAATACAGCCAAAATGATCGTGGAGATGAATCCGATACTGAGAAACGGCGTGCGCCTGCGTTTGCAAAAACAACCCGAATTTATTTTGAACGGGATCATCGGCGTGGCGGAGAAATTTGATGCCACACTGTGTAATCCACCGTTCCACAGCTCTCAACAGGAAGCGCAAGCCAGCACTCGCCGCAAACTGCACAAGCTGGGTAAAGGCGAGGTAGCCGACACACCAGTACAGAACTTTGGCGGCAAAAATAACGAGCTATGGTGTGAAGGCGGTGAAGAAGCCTTTGTGCGTAAAATGGTAGAGGAGAGCGTTAGCTTTGCGCAAAACTGCCTGTGGTTCACCTCGTTGATTTCTAAAAACACGACCTTGCCTTCGATTTATCACGCGTTGAATCTGGTGGGTGCGGCCGAAGTCCGTACCATTGAAATGGCGCAGGGGCAAAAAATCAGTCGCTTCGTGGCCTGGACTTTCCACGACGCGCAACAGCAGGCCGCCTGGGCGGAAAAACGCTGGCGTTAATTTCCCTGGTGCCGATTATTTAACCGGCACCGATAAAACATCGCATTTCCCTTTCAATTTCTGCATGCTGATGGTGATGAGGCAGCTCGGGTTGCTCGAGTTAAAGATAGCTTACCGATGAAACGTGGAGGTCAGCCAGAAGAGGTTGCTCTGGTTATCGCGTGGTTGCTGTCTGATGAGGCATCTTACGTCACGGAAAGTTTTATCGATTTGGCAGGTGGGAAATAAAACGTTTATTGTGGATGGTTGGGTTTGAGTTATTCGCACAGACCTGCCAACCAAGTCTGCGCGAGTGTATTTAAATCTACCTAACAGCGTATTAATTTGCGCGATAACCCGTTGCTGGTAATGGTTGCCCATCTAATACAGCTTTGCCCTCTTGCATCATCAGCCGTTCGGAAACAAACCATTCAATGACTTGAGGATAAATCAGGTGCTCTTGCAGTTTAACGCGTTCAACCAAATCGTCTTCCGTATCTTGTGCGAAGACCGGAATATGACCTTGTAGAATAATCGGTCCGCCATCGAGCTCTTCGGTGACAAAATGCACGGAAGTACCGTGTTCTTTGTCGCCGTTTTCAAGCGCGCGTCGATGGGTATGTAGCCCCGGGTATTTAGGCAGTAAAGAAGGGTGGATATTCAGCATTTTCCCTGTGAAATGTTTCACAAAATCAGGGGTTAAAATACGCATAAACCCAGCTAAGACGACTAAATCAGGTTGGTATTGTTCGATAGTATCCAAGAGTGCTGCATCGTAGGCTTGACGGTCTGTGATTGTTTTTGAGCTAACACAAAGGGCTGGAATCCCAGCCTCTTGTGCACGAATCAGACCGTATGCATCACTTTTATTACTGATAACAGCGGCAATTTGACCATCAATTTGATGGTGTTGGCAGGCGTCAATAATCGACTGCAAATTGCTGCCACTACCTGAAATCAAAACGACGATTTTCTTCATTAGCGAATAACAACCTGCTCTTCACCCGCAGGTAATGCGCCAATTGTTCCGATCTGCCAAGCATTTTCACCTAATGCTGTTAGCAATTTTAATGCGGACTCAACTTCAGTCTGTGGTAGGGCGATGATGATGCCGACGCCGCAGTTAAATGTACGATACATTTCATGCGTCGTGACATCGCCCGCTTGTTGCAGCCATTCGAATACTGCAGGCCATTCCCAGCTGTTGCCATCAATGATAGCTTGGGTGTTATCCGGTAAAACGCGTGGGATATTTTCCCAGAAGCCGCCACCCGTAATATGCGCAATGGCATGAATGTCGTTTTTAGCAATTAATTCTAAAACGTTTTTAACGTAAATGCGTGTAGGCTCTAACAAGTGGTCGGCGAGAGATTTGCCTGCTAATAGCGTGTTCTCTGGATTGGTTTTGCTGACTTCTAGAATTTTACGAACTAACGAGTAACCGTTAGAGTGAGGACCGCTTGAAGCTAAAGCGATAAGCGCATCGCCAGCACTGACTTTAGAACCATCAATAATTTCAGAGCGTTCTACTACCCCGACGCAGAAACCTGCAACATCGTAATCTTCGCCATGATACATGCCCGGCATTTCAGCGGTTTCACCACCGACTAATGCACAGCCAGACTGCTTACAACCTTCGGCAATACCAGTAATGACGCTAGCGGCAGTATCAACATCTAATTTACCAGTCGCATAGTAGTCTAAGAAAAACAGTGGCTCAGCACCTTGGACAATCAGGTCATTGACGCACATCGCGACTAAATCGATACCGATGGATTCATGACGTTTTAAATCCATCGCGAGGCGTAGTTTTGTTCCCACACCGTCAGTGCCGGATACTAAGACAGGCTCACGGTATTTTTGTGGTAGGGCACACAGTGCGCCGAACCCTCCCAATCCTCCCATTACTTCTGGACGGCGAGTCTCTTTCACCACACCTTTGATACGTTCAACCAATGCGTTACCTGCATCAATATCAACACCGGCATCTTTATAGCTGAGAGAGGTTTTATCAGTCACTACGGCCCCCAAGGCAATTGCATTTTGGAAAAGATAACTTCATTTGCCGATATTCTATCAGGCTCCGCAAACGTTTGCGATAGCTTTCTGACTGAAATATTTGAGGCAATAAATTGTGATATCGTGATGCAAAGCGCATGAATTTATTCACGGTCTACATGCTAAAAAATATTATGTGTATACTAATTCAACAAAGAGTAAGTGATTGATGTTTATTTGACCTGAATCAAGATGATTCTAGTGGCATTGAGGGAAAAAAGCGGTATAATCCCGCGATTTTTTTGTCCGGTGACGTTTTAAAAAAGTAGGAGAAACCCATGAAGATCGTTGAGGTAAAACACCCTCTCGTTAAACATAAACTCGGCCTGATGCGAGATCATGATATAAGCACTAAGCGCTTTCGTGAACTGGCCTCAGAGGTTGGTAGCCTACTGACTTATGAAGCGACCGCTGACCTAGAAACTGAAAAAGTAACAATTGATGGTTGGTGTGGTCCTGTAGAAATTGAACAAATTAAAGGTAAAAAAATCACTGTAGTACCAATTCTGCGTGCAGGTATTGGTATGATGAACGGTGTATTGGAAAGCATCCCAAGCGCACGTATCAGTGTAGTGGGCATTTACCGTGATGAAGAAACGTTACAACCTGTCCCATATTTCCAAAAATTAGTTTCTAACATTGATGAGCGTATGGCGCTGATTGTTGACCCAATGTTAGCAACCGGTGGTTCTATGATTGCAACCATCGATCTTCTGAAAAAATCCGGTTGTAACTCAATTAAAGTTTTAGTTTTAGTTGCTGCACCAGAAGGTATTGCTGCATTAGAAGCGGCGCACCCAGATGTCGAATTGTACACGGCTTCAATTGACCAACATTTAAATGATGAAGGTTACATTGTTCCGGGTCTCGGAGATGCGGGCGATAAGATATTTGGTACTAAATAATAATGAAGCCGACTGAAGAGTCGGCTTTTTTTTGATAAAAAAAATAATATTGATGACGCAAAGAGGATGAAGAACATGACACGCCGCACGATAAGTGTTGAAGAAAGACCACCATTACTACAAACCATTCCATTAAGCTTTCAACATTTGTTTGCCATGTTTGGGGCAACGGTTATTGTTCCTATTTTATTTGGCGTGAACCCGGCAACGATTTTATTATTCAACGGGATTGGGACGCTGCTGTATTTATTTATCTGTAAGGGCAAAATTCCCGCTTATTTAGGGTCGAGCTTCGCCTTTATTTCTCCAGTATTAATTTTATTGCCTCTTGGGTATGAGCTAGCGCTTGGCGGGTTTATTATCTGCGGGGTGTTGTTCTGTATCGTAGCATTGATTGTCAAAGTGGCAGGGCGCGGCTGGATCAACGTGATGTTCCCACCCGCAGCGATGGGAGCGATTGTTGCGGTTATCGGTTTGGAATTAGCGCAAACGGCAGCAGGTATGGCGGGATTATTACCAAAAGAAGGCGCAGCAGTTGATTCAAGCACCTTAATTATCTCGATCACCACATTGTCGGTCACTATCTTGTGTGCGGTGGTTTTCCGTGGATTCTTATCGATTATCCCAATCTTAATCGGTTTCCTATCAGGTTACGCACTTTCCTATTTTATGGGGATTGTTGACTTTACGCCGGTTATCGAAGCGCCATGGTTTGCTATTCCGACTTTCTATACTCCGCGTTTTGAGTGGTTTGCGATTTTAACCATCCTGCCTGCGGCGTTAGTGGTCATTGCTGAACACGTTGGGCACTTAGTGGTGACCGCGAATATCGTTGAGCGCGACTTAATGAAAAACCCTGGCTTACATCGTTCCATGTTCGCAAACGGTTTCTCTACCGTGTTGTCTGGTTTCTTTGGTTCAACGCCGAATACCACTTACGGTGAAAACATCGGGGTAATGGCGATTACTAAGGTATACAGTACGTGGGTCATCGGTGGCGCGGCAATTATCGCTATCTTACTCTCTTGCGTGGGCAAATTAGCCGCAGCAATTCAATTAGTGCCAGTACCTGTTATGGGTGGTGTTTCACTGTTACTGTATGGGGTGATCGGTGCATCGGGTATTCGCGTTCTGATCGACTCTAAAGTGGATTATAACAAACCACAAAACCTGATTTTAACCTCAGTGATTTTAATCATCGGTGTGAGTGGTGCGGTGATCCATATTGGACAAGCTGAACTGAAAGGTATGGCGTTGGCGACTATCGTGGGTATTTTTATGGCACTATTATTCCGCTTTATTACGTTTGTTCGCCCAGAAAAACAATTTGTGACTTCAGAAGTCAAAGTATTAGACGAAAATAAAAAATAAGTCAGAGCTAAGATAAATAGATTGCCGGAGTGGCTAAAGCTCCGGCAATTAACCGTCAGGCTGTTCATCTCTTCTTGTTATTTATGATAAACTCAATGGCGTTAATTGAATTGCACAATCAGAGGCGCTTCTGAACACACCATCTCAACTCTCACTGCCACTTTATCTTCCTGATGATGAAACTTTCGCGAGTTTTTATGCAGGAGAAAATGAGGGATTACTTTCCGCGTTAAAAACGGCGATTAACCAGCCTCATGGTAGTTATATCTATTACTGGTCAAGAGAAGGGGGCGGTAAGAGTCACTTACTGCACGCTGCGTGTGCTGAATTATCCGAACAAGGAGTAGCAGTCGGCTATGTCCCTTTGGATAAACGAGCGTATTTTGTCCCTGATGTACTTGAAGGTATGGAACACCTTTCGCTTGTGTGTATTGATAATATTCAATGCATTGCGGGTGATGAAGAGTGGGAAATGGCCATATTCAATTTGTATAACCGAATATTAGAAATTGGTCGAACTTGCCTGCTGATCACCGGGGACCGCCCACCACGTCAAATCGATTTAAAACTACCTGACTTAGCTTCCCGTCTTGATTGGGGGCAAATTTATAAACTGCATCCTTTAAGTGATGAAGATAAAATCTGTGCGCTTCAATTACGTGCGAGTATTCGTGGGTTTGAATTGCCTGAGGATGTCTGTCGGTTTGTATTAAAACGGTTAGATAGAAAGATGGGCACCTTGTTTGATATCTTAAATAAGCTGGATCATGCCTCGATTGTTGCTCAGCGTAAAATGACCATTCCTTTCGTTAAAGATATTCTCAAATTATAGAAAGTTGGCAGCCAATCGACTGCCAACTTATTGTCTGCCAAATAGCCTACTTATAAAATGTCTAACACTTGTTCAGGTGGACGACCCAACTTTGCTTTTTTACCTTTGATGACAATAGGGCGCTCAATGAGTTTTGGGTTGTCATGCATAGCCTGAATTAGTTGTGCTTGCGTTAAGCTATCATCCGATAATTTTAACGCTTTGTAGATATCTTCTTTGGTGCGCATTAACTGGCGAGCATCACTGAATCCGAGCATCTTCAGGAGCTTTTCAATGTCGGCAACGGAAGGTGGAGTGGTTAAATACTCCACAACGATTGGCGTGATACCTTTTTCTTGCAATAAACCCAGTGTTTCACGGCTCTTAGAGCAGCGTGGGTTATGATAAATTTTAACTGAATCCGTCATTATTTTAGCTCCTTACGGTTTTGCGTTGCTGTCGCGCTCTTTTAATCGAGTGAGTTCATCGATTCGCGCATCAAAACGTTGTTGCTCATAGCTGCCTAAGCGGCTTCTACGGCTTGCTTCACTTAAATAGTTGATGGCGGTGTCATAATTCCCGCGTAGTGCCATGCCTTCCGCATAGGCTGCCAATTCAGCATTACGATCGCCGAGTTTCGCTGACGCTTCCGCGAGAAGATCCCAGCCAATCGGGTCATCTGGGTAATCGAACGTGTATTTATTCAATAGCTTCGTTGCATCTTGATACTGCCCGTTATTGACGTACGCATTTGCTAGATTGACAATAAATACGGTATTTTTCGGTGATTTTTTCAGCGCATCTTGTAGGCGTGAAATCGCTTTTCCCTTTTGACCTTGTTCAATGTCGATATCCGTCATGGAATCGATAAACCACGGGTTATCCGGTTGTTTGGCGAGTAATTCTGAAATAATCACGCCAGCGTCACTGTATTTTTTATCTTGGGATAACAGCAAGGCTTTACCATACTTAGCCGCTAATTGCTCTTGGGCATTACCTTTACTGTAATTTTCTATGATTTGGTCTAGCGCATTTCGTTGATCTGCGGGGCTGTACATAGACAAAATACGTACGCGCGCCAGCATAAAGTCTAATGAAGATGGCGCGTGAACTTTCGGATATTGGTTAGAACGGTTACGGGCATCAGCTAAACGGCTATCCGGTAGGGGGTGAGTCAGCAAAATTTCAGGTGGTTTAGACATATAGCGAGTTTGGTCTGACATGATCTGCATGAAATCAGCCATTGCATGTGGATCAAACCCTGCGCGACGTAGCGTTTGCAAACCAATACGGTCAGCTTCTTGTTCATTGGCTTGTGTAAAGCTGATCATGCCTTGCTGCATCCCTGCGAATGTGCCCGTTAATGCCGCAAAGCCTGCTTGAGGGTTAGCCATGACCAGCAACAAGGAGCCTATAGTACCAGCGATTGCCAGCGGTGTTGTGGCTTTTTGGTCTTCCATCATTCGCGCAAGATGGCGCTGAGTGACGTGAGAAATTTCATGCGCCATGACGGAGGCTAGTTGGCTCTCATTTTGGCTATAACGAAATAGGGCGGAGTGGAGAACAACGTTACCACCAAAATAGGCGTAAGCATTAATATTCGGGTTATTCACCAGATAAAAATGAAATGGGGTTTTGACAGAGTCAGCATGAGTGACTAAACGCTGTCCTAACTTATTAACATACTGAGTTAATAATGGGTCATAAATCAGCGGGGTACTGGCGCGTATCTGTCGAGTGATAGCATCGCCCATAATAATTTCTTGGTTAATGCTGAGTGTTCCACCGGCGGTTGTGCCGATATCTGGCAAGCTGTCCTCGACAGCACTATAAGCAGGTAATACAGCACCGTGGATCAGTGCGGACATCAGTATAGCGAGCAGTGGATATTTCAATTTTTTAGTCATCATGCATATCTTCACTTATTACCTACAGAAAACGCGAATTAATTGGGTGATATGATATCAAAAGCTATCGTAAAATCTGTTATTCGGTATAATTTTCTTTAATTTAGGAACTGTCTTTGTTTTACATTCCCAGGAGCCAATGAATGTTAGAAATGTTTTTACAATGGTACCGTCGGCGCTTTGCTGACCCGCAAGCTGTTGCTTTGTTTAGTTTGCTGGTTATCGGCTTTCTGGTCATCTTTTTCTTCAGCAGTATACTGGCTCCATTGTTAGTCGCAATTGTCTTGGCGTATTTACTTGAATGGCCAACGCATTTACTTCAACGATTAGGGCTTTCCCGCGTATTAGCGGTTAGCATCATTTTGACCTTATTTGCTGGAATAAGTGCCATGGTGATCTTAATTATTGCACCGACGGCATGGCAGCAAGGCATCAACTTAGTGGCGGACTTACCCAACATGGTCAATCGCTTTAGTGAATTCGCCCGCCGATTACCTGAACAATATCCTGCGTTGGTTGATGCTGGCATTATCGATATGATGGCAGATAACGTGCGTAGCCGATTATCCGTTGTTGCGGATTCCGTGGTTAAAGCCTCGGTCGCTTCACTGATTGGTATTTTCACGCTGGCGGTGTATTTGGTTCTAGTGCCATTAATGATGTTTTTCTTATTAAAAGATAAAGAAAAAATCACAAAAAGCTTTTTAAAATTATTGCCTAAAAATCGTTTATTAGTCAGTAAAGTTTGGTTGGAAATGAACCAACAAATTACCAACTATTTGCGCGGGAAAGTCACTGAAATGGTGATTGTTGGCGTGTTTACCTATATTGGATTTGCGTATTTTGATTTGCGCTATTCCGTTCTATTATCTGTATTGGTCGGGGTTTCCGTACTGATCCCTTATATTGGTGCGGTAGTCGCTACGATTCCTGTGGTGCTGGTGGCATTATTCCAGTGGGGCATTGGAACCGAATTTTGGTCTCTGTTTATTGTCTATCTAGTGATCCAAGGGTTAGACAGCAATATTGTCGTGCCACTCCTGTACTCTGAAGCGGTGAACTTGCACCCACTCGTCATCATTTTATCGGTGGTTATTTTTGGTGGATTATGGGGATTCTGGGGCGTATTTTTTGCTATCCCACTCGCAACCTTAATTAAAGCAGTAATTAATGCGTGGCCGCAAGATTTGAATGATGCTGAGATGCAAGACAAACGGGAAGAGCAGTAACGAAAAAGGGTTGCTTAATAATAAGCAACCCTTTTAGTAATTAGGTGTTAGCGTTGATGTACGCTAATACAATTTCGTGGTGATTACTGGTTTTAAAATTGTCAAAAACATGTTCGATGGTGCCATTTGCATCCACAAGGAAACTAATGCGGTGGATACCATCATAGGTTTTCCCCATAAATTGCTTTTCGCCCCACACACCAAATTGTTCACAAACTTGATGATCTTCATCGGATAACAGTGTGAAGTTTAATAACTCTTTTTCAGCGAAACGAGCCAATTTTTCTGGTTTGTCTGTACTAATACCTAAAACTTCGACACCTTTTGCTTTTAGTGTATCCATCTCATCACGCAGTCCACATGCTTGAACTGTACAGCCTGGTGTCATCGCTTTAGGATAAAAGTAAACTAATACGCGTTGACCCTGGAAATCAGAAAGATTGATGATTTCACCATCTTGGTCAGGAAGGCTAAATTGAGGAGCCTTATCACCGGCTTTCAATG
The DNA here is from genome assembly GCF_028484855.1 of Providencia sp. PROV033. Lineage (NCBI taxonomy): Bacteria > Pseudomonadati > Pseudomonadota > Gammaproteobacteria > Enterobacterales > Morganellaceae > Providencia > Providencia sp. PROV033. The sequence goes on from NZ_JAMPSW010000025.1 coordinate 31,686, forward strand.
GGTTCATTACATATATCTCCGTTAACTCTGCATTTTGGGATTGTTAACAATACTGATGTTGCCTTTGGCATTTAGCATTGTACATAGTTGTTGAAATTTATTCTTTATAATTATGCCATTATCATTCAATGGGTCATGAGCTGTAATTTGAATTTCCAATTGAGCCGGTTGTGTTTCAGTCGCAGGCTGAGTTTTGGACGTTAATTCCGCAATATTACACTGTTGAGTGGTAAATAAATTGGTAAATTGCTCAATAATCCTCGGGGCATCATCCACGGTGACATTCACTGTGACAGTAGAAGGATAGTACGTTGTTTGTACACTGTGTGTGCGCTTCATGACGATCAGTAAATCCAGCTCAGCCCCTTTAGCGGGTAAAATCGCTTCTAGGAGCGTGATAGCGTTCCAACTGCCGGATAACATCATGATAAACGTAAATTCCTCGCCAAACATGGCGAGTCGACTATCCTCAATATTACAATCACATTCACTGACAAGACGCGTAATTGTATTCACAATGCCCGGACGATCTGTTCCCAGCGCAGTAATAACAAGAAATTGCGGTTCAGTCTTAGGCAAAGTATCTTCCTTATTTTGACTAAATTTAGGTCAATAATATTGACTCATGATGGTGGTAAGGAAACCATAAAATTGTGAATCTGCCAAGTGGGGCGATTCACTCTTGCGACAAATATGGCTGAATTATTACTTCTATTTAAGTTAATGTCGTCGGCATTAACAAAATTCATTAAAATCTTGCGTTTGGGTGGTTTTCTTCTGTGAAATGAAAAAGTAACATGGAAACTCATCTATTTAGGGGGTATGGCGATGGCTAATCAAAACGTAAACTACAAAGACTTTTTACAAGGCAGTATTGTTGCGGTGATCACACCGATGGACTCAGCGGGTAACGTTGATAGAAAAAGCTTAAAACAGCTGGTGGATTACCATGTTGCCAATAAAACCTCTGCGATTGTGTCTGTCGGAACAACAGGGGAATCAGCAACATTAAGCCATAAAGAGCACGTTGATGTAGTGAAAGCGACACTTGAGTTAGCTGATGGTCGAATTCCTATTATTGCGGGAACGGGCGCAAATGCGACCGCAGAAGCGATTTCGCTAACAAATGAGTTTGAAAACAGTGGTGTAGTTGCGTGCCTGACGGTAACACCTTATTATAATAGACCGTCACAAGAAGGGTTATATCAACACTTTAAAGCAATTTCAGAAAACACCAGCTTGCCACAAGTGCTCTATAATGTACCATCACGCACTGGGTGTGATTTATTACCTGAAACTGTGGGGCGCTTAGCGAAATTGGCGAATATTGTGGCAATTAAAGAGGCCACAGGGAACTTAGCACGGGTTCACCAAATCAAAGAGCTGGTTGATGATCACTTTGTTCTGCTTTCCGGCGATGATGCTACCGCGCTTGATTTTATGCAACTCGGTGGAAAGGGCGTTATTTCGGTCACGTCCAACGTCGCGGCTGCGCAGATGGTAAAAATGTGTGACTTAGCGCTTGCGGGCAAATATACTGAGGCCCGTGAATTGAATAAACAGCTGATGGGTCTTCATCATCAGTTATTTGTTGAGCCGAATCCAATCCCTGCGAAATGGGCTTGTCATCGTCTAGGTCTTATTGCGGATGATACTTTACGGTTACCAATGACACCGTTAACAGTATCTGGACAGCAAAAGGTTGAGGATGCCTTGAAACTCGCGGGTTTACTGTAAAATTTAGGGAATTTTAATGGCAACATTATTGCAAAAATCGAAGGTTATGAAGGTTGCTGGCCTGTCACTTGTCGTGTTACTGGCAGCCTGCTCCAGCGATCAGCGCTATAAACGTCAGGTTAGTGGTGATGAGGAATATCTTAATGCTGCGCCATTGAAAGTATTAAATGCGCCACAAGGGATCACATTACCAGCGACTAACGGTGAATATGATATTCCTAAAACGACCTCAACAGGTGCAGTTGGGAAAGCGCTAGATATTCGCCCACCAGTACTGACGATTTCACAATTAGCGGGCTCACGTACTGAAAACAGTGCAAATGCCAGCCGTTTGTTGCTAGATAATACTCCTGAAAATAATGCGTTATGGTCACAAGTGACCATGATTTTAGAACAACGTGGTATTCCTGTTACCACGAAAAATGATGGTTCTCGTTCTATCGAAACGGATTGGGTTAAGTGGGATCGTGCGGATGAGAACGTCCCATTAGAAAGCCGCCATAAAGTGACTGTTCAGCCTGAAAATGGGATGATTGCACTCACTGTAACTAACTTAGGCTTACGCCAAGGAAATGAAACCGTTACGGATGCTGCTGAAATTCAGCGTTATAACAAGCTGTTATTAAACGATTTAACGGATGCGCTGTACACCTTGCGTGATACATCAAGCAAAAATAGTCTGCAAAGCGCATACGGTATCATTGACGTTCAGTCGGGCAGCGATGATACAGGCTTACCAGTGGTTATCGTTCGTGCACCATATGATGCTGTCTGGGAGCGTTTACCGCACGCGTTAGAAAGCGTGGGCATGAAAGTGGGTGACCGTAGCCGTTCAGCCGGATCTGTCATGGTGACGTACAAAGGTCTAAGCAGTTCTGAATGGCAAGCGCTGGGTATTGACGATCCATCTGTGCCAGAAAATGACTATAAAGTCCAAGTGGGTGACTTGAATAACCGTAGTAGCTTACAGTTTATCAACACTAAAGGCGTACCATTAACTCAGAAACAAAATGATGAAATGGTGGCTGCACTAAAAGCTGCTTTCAGTAAAACACAAATGAAAAAGTAAGTTTACATAGCTAACTTATTTGTTCTATTAAGTGAAAACGCCGTCCTATGAGATGGCGTTTTTTTTTCGGATAAAAACGTGATGTAAACGTAATAAAACCGCTTAATAGTCACTCTAACGGTGAATGTATTAGAGGTTATTTTTCGGATATACTTCAGTCAATGAAGGCTAATAATGAGGGAAAAGTCGTGGATAATAACGCATCTAAACCAACGACCAAGAGTGATAGTACTTCGATGCCAAGACAAATATCAGGGGCTGAATTTAATTATAAATTACGCAGTACCGAAAATAACCAGAGTCATACAGAAAGCTTTATTCGAGATGGAATTGTGGACTTTGACTTACCCGGCTATGTTATCCCTAAGGGATATCGGTTAGTTAAGTCACTCAAAAAAGAACAATATCGATTATTAGCGATGGAGGGAATACCAGAAACAGTTTACTTACTGGAGCTGAGATTCCGCACGGATATTGTCTTTGGTGAAACCACATGCACTCAAATTAAAGTTTGGCGCACAATGGCGGTAGAACATAAATCCATCATACGGGAGATGCCAAGTATTTTCTTTGCATACCTCTTAAATACACACTGTATTATGGTGACAGATGAAGAGCATACCCGTGATGGGCAGCGTTTCTGGGAAACAACAATTGTTTGGGCGTTTTATAATAACTTTTATATTTATGCTTCCGATGGCACGCTTGAAGACAGACCACTAACACAAATCCATACTGAGTCTGAATTCTTTGATCAATGGATTAATCAACTTTGGGGCAGGGATATCGACATCTATACCCATAAGCTGATTGTGATCAGCAAACATCCATTACTTTAGTCGCTTTCCTGCGCCTGCACATAACTACCCATCTGCACATCTATCCACCCTAAAATTCTCAGTGAAACAAATGGACAAAAAATCAGTATTTGCAGCTAAGTAATCGTTTGCGTATGCGTGAGAATTTTATTATCATAATTAGCAGTTAATCATAAAATATTGAATATCAGTTAGTTAGCAATATCATGATTATTTTTTGATAACTGACTGAATCAGAGCAGAAAATTAACAATGAACCCGCCATTTTTAGCGGTTTATTCTTCTGTTACTTATCTGAATCTGCTGTGCAGGTTGATTTCTATTGAGTGTATTCACATCCCTGGAGTGTTTAAGATGCAAAAGAAAGCTGAGTTGTATCGTGGCAAGGCAAAAACGGTCTATACCACAGAGGATCCAGATTTACTCATTCTGGAGTTCCGCAATGATACATCAGCACTCGATGGCGAGCGTATCGAACAGTTTGACCGCAAAGGTATGGTCAATAATAAATTTAACCATTTTATTATGACTAAATTGCAAGAAGCCGGTATTCCTACCCAAATGGAAGCCCTGTTATCTGACACCGAAGCGTTGGTTAAAAAACTGGATATGGTGCCGGTTGAATGCGTTATTCGTAACCGTGCGGCAGGATCGCTGGTCAAGCGCCTTGGGGTAGAAGAAGGGATGATTTTAAACCCGCCTCTGTTTGACTTATTCCTGAAAGATGATGCCAAACACGACCCAATGGTGAATGAATCTTACTGCGAAACGTTTGGTTGGGTGAGCAAAGAAAACTTAGCGAAAATGCGCGAACTGAGCTACAAAGCGAACGATGTTTTAAGCCAGATTTTTGCTGATGCAGGTCTTATCTTAGTTGACTTCAAACTGGAATTTGGACTGTTCAACGGTGAAGTGGTTCTGGGTGATGAGTTTTCTCCAGACGGTAGCCGTTTATGGGATAAAGAAACCTTGAACAAAATGGATAAAGACCGTTTCCGTCAAAGTCTTGGTGGTTTGATTGAAGCTTACGAAGAAGTGGCTCGCCGTATTGGAGTTAAGCTTGACTAAGTATTCAACCGCGTATTAAGCGAATAGAGGATAGCCTGCAAATTGCAGGCTATTTTTTTACGTGTACATTATGACTGAATTTGTGCCATAAATTGCTGAACCCAAGAGATGGGATGGTTTTGGGGCGGTATATTTAATTGCTGGCTCAGGGCGTGTAAGGAGGGGGAAGGTAACGCTGAATTAGGTTGTAACTCGTGATGGCGTAATACGGTATCAATCTTGCCATCCGCGACTAAGTGACCCTGAGACAAATGCAAGGCACGTTCAAAGTAGCGCGCAGCAAAATCTAAATCATGGCTGATAGTGACAACGGTGGTGCCAAGCTGCTTTTGAAAATCTAGCCACTGTTCAAAATAGCCGAGCCACTGGGCGTCGAAATCTCGGCTAGGTTCATCTAACAATAATAGTTTAGGTGCGACAGCGGTTAAACACGCAACAGCGACCATTCGTCGTTGGGCTGAATGCAAGTCTAGAGGGTGTTTATCAGCGACATCGGTTAAATGACATAAATCTAAAGCGTGTTCTAACTTTTCCGTGATGTCAGATTGATTGAGTTTTTTACGGCGTAACCCAAACAAAATTTCATCTTTTACGGTGCTGTGAAAAATCTGTTTTTCCGCCTCTTGGAATAAAATTCCAATGTGCTGTGCTCGCTCGATCGCACGTAATGAAGATATGGGGTGTTGATTGAAATTGACCTCCCCATGAGAAGGCGATAACAGTCCTGCCATTAAGCGTAATAACGTGGATTTTCCTGCGCCATTGTCACCGACGAGAGCGACCCATTCACCAGCATGGATTGCAAATGACAGCTCGGCAATAGCTGGCGCGGTTTTAGGTGCCCATTGAAAGCTTAAATTATTGATTTGCAGCATAGCAAGCCTCGATGCCTTGAATGAGTTGCTGTTCTTTGCATGGAACTTCCGATTGCCAAATACCATTTTCTATTAATTTACCCAACACTCGCCATGCATCTGGCATATTGATGGTATTTTGCGCGGGTAGAAATACGGAGTTAATATCCCCTTGAGCGGTGATTTTACCTTGCTCAAGTAGTGAGAAATCATCACAAAAATGCAAGGCAGGCAGTAAGTGGCGCTCCAATAGAATGACACTACAACCAGTTTGTTCACTGTAGTTTTTGAGTTGTGTTAATAGTCGATAGGTAGCTGCGGGCGTGAGACGACTAAATGCTTCATCTAATAGCAACAGCTGGGGAGACATAGCGAGGGCACTGGCTAGAACGACGCGTTGAGCTTCGCCTCCAGACAGTGTCGCAGGATGACGATCACGCAAATGCTGGCTGAATGTCAAATCCAAAGCTTGTTCAACGCGACGAACAATTTCCTCAGGAGACAACCCCAAATTTTCAGGACCAAATGCCACTTCTTGTGCAACAGTAAAAGTGCATCCCGATAGCTGTAATTGAGGTGATTGCTGAACTAACTGGCGATCGACTGATAACTCAACTAATGATTGTTTTCCTAATCGCTGAGAAAGCACTTGCCCATCGCCGATTAATTTGCCAATCAATTGATCAGGAAGCCAGCCCGCTAACAGTTGCGCAAATGTGGTTTTTCCGCTGCCATTACCGCCCAGAATACAATGCCAATGTCCTTGTGGTAAGGCTAAGTGAATAGCATCAAGAATAGGCTCTTCACTACCTTGTGGGATAAAGGACAGTTGCTGTAAATCTACCACCATAATGCAAAGGCTCCTTCAATGACGATTAATAGCAACAAAACGAGGCGCCAGATATATTGGCTTCGGCTATCCATAGGTTTATGTAAAGTAGTGCGATGACGAGTATAACGAAAACCACGCATATCGAGTGCAGCACTGCGCACAGTCAGTTCGCTGAGTGTCTGGCTAACCAGTGGAAATAAGAGGGCGGGCAATGATGTCATACGTTGCCAAAAGTGACCATCTAATGGGACACCCCGAGCAAGCTGCGCTTCTCGAATGCTCGCAAGTTGTTGGCGAAACTGTTCAGCCAGTAAGAGTGGACCGGCGAGCACATAGGCAAAACTCGCAGGAAGACGGCTTGCAAACAACGCACGAATAAATTGCTCCGTGGAGACATATTGCAACCATAATTGGGATGCACTAATGATGGCTAGCAGGCGTAGCCATAAAGCCATGGCACTTTGTTGCTGAGAGATAAGCGGTGGTGAACCCGTTAATAATTGGCTTAACCAGCCTCCATGAATTAACCAAAGTCCTGCTGCCATCGGCAGCATAATCCATGCGATAAATTTCCAACGGTGATACGACGCGGACCGTAGAATGACGGCGGCAAATGGAGCGAAAGCAACAAAGACCAAGCCCCAGCCGAGTGGTAGCATCAATGTGCTAGCGCTAAACCAGAGCCATAAGGTTAATGAGGTAAAAGGGTGCATCTTGACCCCTAGCGTACTTTAGCCATATTTGGGAAAGTGCGCTGAACGCGCTCTGGTAAACGACGAACAAGCAACCAAGCGACAATGGCAGAGATTATCTTATCGGCAATATTGGCACCTAAGACGGTAATGGCGACCGATTCTAATAAGTTTTCACCAACGGCGTGGAAATAGGCGACAAAAAAGTCTGCGCCACTACCGGTGGTACCTGCAAATAAGTAAGTGCGGATAGGCACGGCAACAATCATCAGAGCAAAAGTGATGACTACACCCGATAAAATCACACGCGGCAGAGTGCGAAAACCGCCAGCGCGGGCGAGTAAGCCTGCGCTTAAGCCAATCATCATTGCCACAGGGGCAAACGCCGCAGCGATAGGACCACTTAATAATCCCCACAGTAAGTTCGTTGCTAAGCCACTAAATAAGGCAGCCCAAGGACCCGCGAGAAGTGCGCAGATAATCGTTCCAATAGAATCCAAAAAGATAGGCAGCTTTAACATAGAACTTAGCTGTCCAACGACCATATTGATTGCAATGGAGAAAACAATTAGCGCCAGTGTGCGGCTTGAAATCATTGACGAGTTTGCCATGAAATAAATATCCCTTAGAAGTTGAAAATTAACGCCATAATAAAAATCAAGACAGAATGATAGTTAACGCGAAGTGATGACCAATTCTTCATACCCTGAAAGCGTGCAATGCTCACGGGTAAATGTATTATTTTCTAATTCGCCAATAATTAATTCGAGGGTGGTTCTGACGGTGCAGCCGGGCATCATATGCCCACCACGCATATGTCCATTTTCATCGGAGACTGCAAGATGGAGATGCTCACCTTGTGCATCGAGTGTCCCGATAAGCGATACAATTTCAAATTTACCGGATGTCAGATGAGTATCTTCTTGCCCCGCAAAGCGCAGTGCAACATCGGTTAAACTACCGACACAGCCTGCAATAAATGCAGCTTGTAGCTGGTGGTGCTTTACCTGTTGTTGCAATGTGAGAATAACATCATCCCCTGGGCGTAAGCGTAGAGCGATAAAACGCGCATTTGAGTAAGTTGCTAAAGAATGAGACATAGCAAAGATCCTTGCGAATCATGTTGATAGATTTTGGTAATCTATTATACGAATTGATAAATGGCTGTCTGGGAAAGGCGATTTTTTCTGGGTTTTTTAGTGAAACACACTGCATCTTGAAAAAGATTGATAGAGAAGGTCGGGAAAAACAGAAAAAAATGGAAGTAGAGTCCCAAATATTCTAATTATTTGGCTTAAGCTTTCATCTGGTTTGCAAGGCTGAGCAAAAAACAGTGTTGTTTTTAAGGTAAACTGTTTTTCAGATAAACGATGGAAAATAGTGCTGAGCGATGAAGGAATGTTTGCCTCTTCAGCGCGAGATCAATAACATACAAACTTTATGGATGCAGTGAAAGTGGAATACTGCAACGTATTTATTTTACAGGGGAAAATCTATGAGCCAAGTTGATCCAACACTGATCATTTTGCTGGTACTGGCAGGGCTAGGTATTATCAGCCATAACATGACGGTGACGTTAGCCATGCTGTTTCTGTTGGTTGTACGGATCACGCCACTGAATAATTTCTTTCCTTGGGTAGAAAAATACGGATTAACTATTGGTATTTTAATATTGACAATAGGGGTAATGGCGCCGATTGCCAGTGGGAAGATCTCCGCAAATGATGTATTAGGCTCATTTTTGAATTGGAAATCACTCTTAGCAATAGTGATTGGCGTGTTGGTTTCTTGGTTAGGGAGCCGTGGGGTGGCACTCATGGGAAGCCAACCTTCAACTGTTGCAGGATTATTAGTCGGTACGGTGATTGGTGTGGCACTATTTCGCGGGGTTCCTGTCGGACCGTTGATTGCGGCTGGAATTCTCTCATTATTGGTTGGTAAATCGTAGCGCGACTTATGCAAAAATCATTACAGGCAATTGTTGAACAGCTACAAACTGTGGGTTATCGCCGTTTGCTGGTGATATCAGGTGAGAGTGAATGGGTCACGAATGAACTTCAGCAAATTCAAAGTTATTTAGCGGGAGATTGGCTGTGTATTTCATCAGAGTTACCCAATAATATCCTACCGGAAAAAGCGCAATTATTGCTGGGACGTGAATTCACCCATGGCATCTTTGATGCACGTAAAGGTCTGCACAGCGAAGCCCTTGCTATCTTAGCGGGAACATTAAAAGCGGGTAGTTTATTGGTGCTCTGTACTCCGCCACAGTCAACGTGGGCAAGTCAAAATGATGCGGATAGTGAGCGTTGGAATGAGCACTTTGGTCAAATCCCTACTCCCAATTTTGTCCATCATTTACAGCGAACATTTTTGAATTGTCCCGAAGTGTTAGTTGTGGAACAAAACCAGCCACGTTTCTTGAATTTGCTACCCGATCACCCCAAATGGTTTCCACCTTTAGGTCAACCGACTCAACAGCAGCTCAATGCCCTGAAACAATTAATGTCCGCTAATTGCGGTGTTTGGGGATTGATCGCACCTCGAGGAAGAGGAAAATCGACAGTTGCAGGGATGCTGATAAAACAGTGGCAGGGAAAGTGCTGGTGTTGTGCACCAGCGAAAGTTTCCACCCGTGTAGTGGCTGAGTATGCGGAACATGAACTTGAATTTTGGGCACCAGATGCGCTTTTACACTATTGCGAATTTGGTCAAACGATTGATGCAGATTGGTTGATTATTGATGAAGCCGCTGCAATTCCAACGCACATGCTACGAAAAATTATCGCCTACTTTCCACGGGTTTTAATGACGACGACAGTCGAAGGGTATGAAGGAACTGGGCGTGGATTTGTGATTAAATTTTGCGATAGCCTTGAGAATTTTACTGCGTTATCGCTAACTCAGCCGATTCGATTTGCGCAGGATGATCCGCTCGAAAAAGTGATTAATCAGAGTCTTTTGTTAGGTGAGGTGGAATCCCCTCATACTATCGATGCACCAGCGATTACACAGTTGTTGAGCCAACAACAACTTGCGGATGATCCTAAGTTGCTGAAGGGGTTTTATGGTTTATTAACGGCGGCACATTATCGAACGTCACCTCTGGATCTACGACGATTATTGGATGCTCAGCATCAACATTTTGCGATGATAAGCCAAGATAATCAGGATGTTATGGGGGCTGTTTGGTTGGTGGATGAAGGAGGGTTAGAGACGCATTTAAGCTGGCAAATTTGGGCTGGATTACGGCGTCCTCGGGGAAATTTAGTAGCGCAATCTCTTGCTGCGCATAGTTATTTTCCTGAAGCATCGAGGTTGCGTTCTCGGCGTGTGATGAGGATTGCAGTGCAGACCCGATATCGCCGCCAAAAAATCGGGCAACGCTTATTAGCATTACAAGTGGAACGCGGTGTTCAGGATGGTTTGGATTTTCTTTCGGTGAGTTTTGGTTTGACGCCTGACTTATTGGCATTTTGGCAATCAGCGGGATTCCATCTTTTACGTATAGGGCGCCATATTGAGGCAAGTAGTGGCTGTTATACTGCAATGGCGATATTGCCGTTATCTACGGAAGCTCAGGCAATCTGCCACCTGGGGCAACATCGCTTACAGCGAGATCTGTTTTGGCGTGATGATCTCGATGAATTTAATCTGAAAAGCACATATGAGCAGCTACTTGATGCTGGGGATTGGCTAGAATTAGTCGGCTTTAGCCATTATAGCCGCTCGCTTGCGGCGAGTGAGGCGTCACTACAGCGCTTTTTAGCTGTTTTTCAGCAACAACATTCGCATGAAATAGTGAATACTGCTCTTGGATATTACTTCCAGCAAGGGCTATCCATCGAGCAGGCAGCAAAGCGGCTAGGTTTAGCAGGGCAAAAACAGTGGCTAAAACGTGCAAGAATGGAAATTGCACAATGGTTGAATGATTATTACGCTGAACAGACGCGCGGATTAAAACAGCAAATTAGCGTTTTTTGTCCTTAGGCCAGTCGTCGTCTTCATCGTCCCACAGGTGATTATTATCTTGGTGAGGTGGAATTTTAGGTTTGTCGTCTAAATATTTTTTGGGGTCGAGTCGCATCATTTCTTTAACTGAATTCCAAATGACGCCAACCAATAAAAGTAGAATGATCCACCAATAATCGGCTAACCAATGCATATTTGCCTTCTTATATTAATCATAATAATGTGTAGCGCAGCCAACGTTGCTAATTAGCTAGCTTAAGTGGGGTTATTTAACCATGTTTTTTGTTTTAACGGGAGAGCCGGAATGAATATAAAGAAGATCATATTCATTACAGTAGGGTGGATTGCCGTTGGCTTAGCCTTTTTAGGCGCAATTTTACCTGTGATGCCAACAACGTGTTTTTTATTACTGGCAGCATGGTGTTTTTCTCGTTCATCCCCACGTTTTCATAATTGGCTATTGTATCGCTCATGGTTTGGCGGTTATTTACGTCACTGGCAGACTTATCGGGCATTACCTAAAGGTGTAAAACCGAAAGCGATGACGCTCATCGTCCTGACATTTGCATTTTCGATTTGGGTGGTCAGTTATGGGTGGTTAAAAATCGGGCTATTCGTGGGAATGTGTTGGTTGCTGATTTTTATGTACCGTTTACCTGTAGTGGATGCCACGGAAACTCAGCAGAGTAAGACTGAGTTATAAAGTAGAAAAATGTCACTCAGTAAGGCACCGAGTGACAATAAACATTAATCCGGCACTTTAATATAGCGGTTAAACACATATTCAAGGTTAGCGAGTAACCAGTTTTTCCCGCTAATATCTTCCTCAGTGAGTACCTGTTTGATAATGTCTGGCGTTAATAACTGCTCTGCTTCATGGGACAACGGCCAGTAACTAATGTGCCAAGGTTCTTCTGCTACACCGGCATCTGTAGCAGTAAAAGGGCGATAGAAATCAAACGTTGCCATATTATCGGTGAGCCAATCATTTAACTCAGCGAAATACCCACCTTCTTGGTATTCCCACGGTTCCAATTGCAATGTTTGTCCAGCGGGGATCCGTAGCGGATCGTAAACATCAATTTCAGTTCCCCAATGATGGCGGCTAGCACCGGGCAACGCAGACCAATGCAAAATCGCTTCACACAGCTGCCCTTCAGTTAAGGTCGAAATGTCTAGCGGTTGGCTGTGTGTATCGAGAACAGGACGTTGACCTGCAAATTTTTCATTCCAAATCACCTGTTGACGAGCAAAGTCGCGAAATGCGCTGGCAGATTGTAACTTGAATCCTGCGCGTGCCGCAGCTTGTTGCATAGCAAGAAAGGCTTTAGTGGTATTAAATTGCAGTCGATGATGACCGCCTAATGTGACTAAATGGTCGGTGGAACGCCCTGTAAGCATCTCGATGGTGATCATAGTAGTAGTAACTCCATGATGCGCTCATAAATGACAGCGAGCTGTTGTAAATCCTCGGTGCTAACGCACTCATCCACTTTATGGATGGTGGCATTCAGTGGGCCCAATTCAATCACATGGGTACCCATTTGCGCAATAAAACGCCCGTCAGATGTACCGCCGCTGGTGGATAGTGTGGTTTCACGCCCTGTAACTTCATGGATAGCTTGGACGGTTGCACTCACTAATTCACTGTCACCTGTTAAGAAAGGCTGACCGGATAAGAACCATTCTAAGCGATAAGCCAGACCATGGCGCTCAAGCATGTCCGTGACGCGTTCACGGATTATGGTGTCAGTCAATTCCGTACTAAAGCGGAAGTTGAATTGTACCTTTAGCTCTCCAGGGATCACGTTATCTGCACCCGTACCCGCATTAATATTGGCAATTTGCATGCTGGTGGCAGGGAAGTATTGGTTACCGTCATCCCATTTGGTTGTGACTAATTCTTGAAGAAAGTTTGTTGCGCGATGCACGGGGTTGTCTGCAAGGTGTGGGTAAGCGACGTGCCCTTGTGTGCCTAAAATGGTTAAGTGGGCGGTGATAGAGCCTCGACGACCATTTTTAATGATATCGCCAAGCGCAGATTGGCTCGACGGTTCCCCTACTAAGCAGTAATCGACGGATTCATGGCGAGCTTGTAATGTTTCAACGACTTTAACAGTTCCGTGGGTCGCTTTAGCCTCTTCATCAGAGGTAATCAAAAATGCGAGACGTCCCGTATGAGTCGGATATTTTTCGACAAAGCGCTCAGCGGCCACGACCATCGCGGCAATAGAGCCTTTCATATCAGCGGCGCCACGCCCATATAAATGCTGATTGATAATGGTTGGCGTGAATGGCGGCGTCTGCCACTTGCTATGATCGCCAGCAGGGACAACATCTGTGTGTCCAGCAAACGCAAGTGTTTTACCTGCGTTGCCGCGATGAGCCCAAAAATTAAGCGTATCGCCAAATGGCATTTTTTCGACAGTAAAACCGATGTTATTCAAACGTTCAATCAGTAAATCTTGGCAACCTTGGTCATCAGGGCTGATTGATGGGCGTGCAATAAGTTGTTGTGCAAGTTCGATGACAGGGCAGTTCATTGAGTCACCTTTTATCGTGTGAATGATTGGTAGTCGTCAGCATTGAATCCGACAAGGTAACGGTGGTCTGCGGAGACAAGGATAGGGCGCTTGATCATTGCTGGTTCAGCGAGTAGTACTTTCTTGGCGCTGTCTGCATCAATAACGGCATTTTTTTCTTCATCACTCAGTTTACGCCAAGTGGTACCTCGTTTGTTCACAAGCGTTTCCCAATCGATATGCTGTAAAAATGTGGAGAGAAGCTCATCTGTAATGCCATCAACGCGATAGTCATGGAATTGGTAGCCGATTGCATTATCGTCTAAGTAACGGCGTGCTTTTTTAATGGTATCGCAGTTTTTAATCCCATACATGGTATAAGGGGGCACAGGGGTATTGGACATATGATTTTCCTCTGATGGCGAACAATGTTATGCCATACATAATGCGGGAAAATACAATTGTGGTCTACCCCCTTGAATCGAAAAGATTTATTAATATTAAAAGCGATTTAATAATAACTAAAGCGGAGTTAATATTCATGATTTTATAAATGGATAAC
>NZ_JAMPSW010000026.1:0-43588 GCF_028484855.1 Providencia sp. PROV033
TATTAAAGATAAATAAAAACAAAAAATGCCAGAATAAAAATAAAATAAAAAAACAAGAAATAAAATCTTCCTTATATTATCTATACTTAACTAAGCAACATCACTCATCATAAGCAAAAAACAGTATATAAGATAATTAAAAATAAAAAATTCAGTTTTTTTAATCTAAAAATTTAAAATCATTGGTTTTATAAACCAAAGAATTCCACTTTACATATCTTGAAGATCTTTAAACCTTGTCTAAGCTTAAAAAGCCAGTCAATTCTGACTCGCCAAAAAAAATCACTTATTTTAATTAATCGAGAACCTCGATGGGGTTAATTATGCCTAGACATATACTTTCTCTATCAATACTGTCCTTATCCGTGTTATCTGGCTCAGTAATTGCTGCCACAAATAGCCCTGGAGGTATTATTTCTTTCTCCGGTGCAATTAGTGATACTACCTGTACGATTAATGGTAATAACAGCGCTGATATGTCGATTGCTTTAGATCCGATTATATCTTCTGATGCAGGAACAACGGCAAGTACAGTTATTACAAAAAACCAAAAAGCCTTTGGGCTTACCTTTTCAAACTGTGCAATTGTTGGTGGAGGTACGCCAGCAGGGACATTAAAACTTCACTTCTCTTCAAGTAATATTTCGCCTTCAGGCCTGTATTTAATGAATACAACAGTGAACGAAAATGATCCGGCCGTTGCTCGTAACGTGGGCTTTAGCTTGTCACAGACGGGATCACCAACCGTTGCTATTCCATTAAATACGACCTTTGATACTCAGTTAACCGCAGCCAATACCACTTCAGCTGCGGGTGCAACATTGAACTTAATTGCTAGCTACTACAAAACAAATGCGACTGCCGCATCTGTCGGTGCGCTGCAATCAAACGTTGTTTATACCGTTTCATATCTATAACAATAAACTCAAGCTAGGTTCCTCTGAACCTAGCTTTTAGTGAGAATTTATTATGAAAATAAAATTATTATTCTTACTTCTTTTATTATTTTCTAAAGAAACATTTTCAAACGTTATTATTACAGGAACAAGAATTATATATCCTGAAGATGCACAAAGCATGTCCGTGCAATTAACTAATAACAGTAAAACACCGTCATTAGTTCAATCTTGGATTGATGATGGCAATATAAACTCAACACCTGAAAATTCAGATGCACCGTTTTATCTTTATCCTCCTATTATCAAAATAGAGGGTTTTCAAGGTCAACAATTAAAAATTAAAAAAACAGATAGAAAACTTCCAGATAATGTTGAAAGTATTTTTTATTTAAATGTCCTAGATATTCCTAAAGCGCCAGATTCAATGAAAGGGAAAAATGTCATTCAATTAGCGGCGCGTTCAAGAATAAAATTATTTTATCGACCTAAGGGATTAACTGAATCACCTGAAAATATCACGGACAATATTAATTACCAGCTAAATAATAACGGTATTGTCGTGAATAATAATTCCCAATACCACTTTACAATTGCTGCTATTACAACGCCTGAAGATAAAAAAACAACGCTTGTTGATTCAGAGATGGTTCCACCCCACACATCCAAAACACTGCCGTTAAAAAAGCAGTTAAAAGGTAACAATCTTATTCTGACTTATGTTGATGACTATGGTGTTTTCAAATCTAAAAACCTTCAGCTTTAACAGAAGAAACCATCATGAAAAAAGAACATTATCTCTACATCCTTATTTTAATAGGGCTACAGACTTATCTAAAAAATGCATTTGCAGATGAATTCGATACCTCCCTTTTGGTGGGTGAATCTGCAAAAGGAGATATTTCTCGTTTCTATTCGGATGGACAAATTCCAGCGGGCAAACAACTTGCGGACATCTATGTTAATCAGGTTTGGAAAGGACAGTTTGACATCAATGTTGAAGATAATGGTAAGCAAATCAGCATTGCGCAAAGTGATGTCCCTAAGCTCGGTTTAAAAACCACACCTAACCAAACAGATCAGACTGAAGATAACGCATATGTTCAACTCAGCTCACTGGCACCCAATTTACATTACCAATTTAAAATCAGCGAATTACGACTAAACATTACAGTTCCACAAGTGTCGATTAAACAATCTGAATCTGGTTATGTCGATCCCAGCTTGTGGCAACATGGCGTGCCAGCCATTATTTTTGCTTATAATACAAACTATTACACTTATAAAGAGAAGAAACACGAAAAGAGAAATAATGAGAATTTCTATGCCACCCTCAACTCGGGTGTCAATTTAGGTGCATGGCAATTTCGTGATGAATCCAGTTATCGCTATTCATCCCATGGCTCGCAAAAATGGCGCAATAACACCCGCTATGTATACCGCCCAATCAGCCAGATTAACTCAGGGCTGAAGGCTGGCGATTTTTATACACCAACGGCGCTATTTAATAGCATCCGTATGCGAGGAATAATGCTCGCAACGGAAGTGGGTATGTTGCCAAACTCAAACCAAAACTTTGTGCCGATTATTCGGGGCGTCGCACAAACCAACGCCTTAGTCAGCGTTTATCAAAATGGGTATTTGGTCTATCAAGAAAACGTGCCGCCAGGTGAATTCGCATTTAACGATATTCAGCCTAGCGCGGGAAGCGGTGATTTATTGGTGGTAATACAAGAAGCGGATGGTCGAAAAGAATCATTCTCTGTTCCCTACTCCGCCGTACCCGACATGCTTAAAGAGGGTGTTTCCAACTATAACATTCTTGCTGGGCAAGCAAAAATCGACAATACCTCATACCAACCTAAATTTATTCAAGGTGAATATCATTACGGCTTGAATAACTTAGTGACGCTCTATTCCGGCGCTCTACTCAGTGAGAAATATTATTCCGCCGTCATTGGAAGTGGTTGGAACTTTCGCTTTGGTGCTATCTCCGCAGACGTCACTCATGCCAAAACTAAATTGGATAGTGGAGATAAGAGTGGTCAAAGCTATCGTTTAACCTACAGTAAATTTATTGATGCCACTTCGACCAGTTTAACGCTCGCCACATACCGCTATTCCACTAGCGGCTACTATAGCTTTGTCGATTCAATTTATTCTCATGATAACTATAAAGCCTGGCAGCGATATCAAGACGAAAATACCAACCAAATTGGCAATAATAATAACAATTCCGATCTCTCGCTAAGTAACTTCGATGCCTTACGAGGCTCACGGGCGAAAAATACCTTCACCGTTAACTTGAATCAGCAACTTGGCGACAATTATGGCTCTGTTTTTGTTTCTGGAACCCATCGTGATTACTGGAATACTCACGGCAGTAGCCGAGAATATCAAGTTGGTTATGCCAACAACTACAACGACATTTCCTACAACGTATCTGTATCACGGGTGCGTAATTATGATAATAAAGAAGAAACCCGCGTTTATATGAATATCAGCGTTCCCATTAGCCTATTCGAAAAACGCGCTAACGTGAGCTTAGGCAGCTATTTTACTGATTCTCACTATGAACAAACTGCCATGAGTGTCAGTGGCATCGCGGGGAAAGATAACCAAATTAATTACACCGTGACAGGCACGAATCAGTCTGGGGGTAACAATGTCCTCGGTGGAAATATTACCTATAAACACCCTTACACCACATTATCCGGTTCTTACACCGAAGCGAATGATTATCGTCAGGCAGGGTTAGGTGCCCGAGGTACCTTGGTTGCTATCCCTAACCATATCGCCTTATCGGGTGATACCGGGGATACCTACACCATCATTGATGCCCCAATGGCTAATAATATGATGGTCAATGACGATAAAACCACGCTAACCAATCAGCGCGGTGTGGTGCTCGTGACCAACAGCACCCCTTATCGCGCTAACTCTTATACCCTGTCTGATACCGAAAACACGGCTGGCGCTGAAGTGCTCGGAAATATGGCAAACATCAGCCCGTACCAAGGCGCAGTTAACTACATCAAGTTAGAAACAGACACTCGACAAACCTTTATTTTACGTGGTGAAAAAACAGATGGTCATAGCCTGCCATTCGGGACAGAAGTCGTCGATCCACAGCAGCAAAACATTGGATATGTAGGGCAATCTGGCGTGCGGTACCTTAAGAGTGAACAACTACCTTCAGCCTTACACATCAAGCTGAAAGGGGAAAAAGAGTGCGTCATTCATCAACCAATTAACACGATGGATAAAGGTAAAAACCGCTGTCAATAAAGGAACATCCAATGAAAAAAACCACATTGGCATTATTATTTTCCAGTTTACTTGCCGTCAGCCAGTATGCCTCTGCGAACTGTCGACAAGCGACAACAGTCACGGCGTCCCCGATTACGTTTGATATATCAAACGATTTAAGCAACTCATCGACTGTCGTGGCCAAAGACTCTCGAACCATATTTTCCGGGACATTTACTTGTACCAATAATGGACTACTCCCTAATGTCGTTGGTATTGCCTCACCATTTCAAGGTCGCAAAGCAACGGTGGGATTTAATGGAGGTAAACAATTAGTCGAAGTGACCGTCACCAAATTAGAAAAAAACAATGTGTCAAACCTATCTGTCGGTTCTCACAATGCCAATGAACTCAATGTAAATTTCACCATACAATTTACCCTTGTGACCGTCAAACCGAGCTCAAATTATGTTGAAATTGCAGGAAGCAGTATAACCATTAACCCCGTTGTTTTTGCTTCGGATGCATCCACTTTAGGTCTTGTACAATGGCTTATTGATGTGGTGACCAGACTCCTCGCGTTTTTGCTTGGACTCAATTGGACCACTCAACCTGATGATATTTACTTACAACCCGTTCAAGTCACCTATAACCCAATCACCACCACGTGTAACTTTGCTAACCAAGGGTTAGTGGTGACTCTGCCCCCCGTCAGTATCAGTACCGTCAAATCAGCAACACGCGCGGGTTATACGCCCTTTAATCTCAATTTTACCTGTCAAGATTTTCTGGCAGGAGGTAATGCATCAAGGGACATCAAGATTTTCTTATCCAGCAGCAGCTTACTCGCAACAGATAAAACCACCATGAATAATACTGCCAGCCAAGGCGCCGCAGGTGTAGGTTTCCGATTGGTCACTGCAAGTAATCCCACCAACCCAATTACCCTCTCCGATAGCGTGGCTGCACAAAATACCGCAACGTCTATTTTCACTGTGGCAAAAGGGAGTCCTATTTCCCCATCATTTACCCTCAACATGGGGGCTTACTATTACCCTTATACCCCTGCTATCGTGACGCAAGGCCCTGTATCCAGCACCGCAACGGTGGTCATGTCTTATAATTAGAAGGATGAAAAAATGCGACATATTCAAGGGATTATTTACAGTTTAATGTTGCTCCTTCTCAGCTCACAGACGCACGCGAGCTTAATACTCAAAAAAACGCGTTTGATTTACTTAAGCGACCAAAAATCTGCCAATATTCAAACCATTAATGACAGTGAACAAGCAAGCTTAGTACAGAGTTGGGTTGATGAGGGCAATATCCATTCCACCCCTGAAACAACAGAGGCGCCGTTTATTGTGACGCCGCCGGTGACCAAAATCGCCGCTCATGATGGCGCGCAATTACGGATTCGATTTATTGGTGGGAATTTACCGCAAGATAGAGAATCTGTTTTTTACCTGAATGTACTTGATATCTCGCCAAAACCTCAAAACAAAGAAGGCATGAATATTATTCAGTTAGCGCTACAAATTCGTATCAAAGTTTTTTATCGACCCGCAGCGCTTGCCAGTGGCGTAGAGTCATTTATCAATAACGTGAGTGCCTCACATTCCGAGAATCAGCTTTCAATTAAAAATCCTACCCCTTATTTTTTGAATATTTCACAGCTCTATTATGAAAATAGCCAAAATACCCCCATCGCGAAAAGCGTTATGATCCCACCGTATTCAACCGAAAAGCTAGAAGGGAGTCATCGGCAAAATGGTAAACTTATTGCGGTGTATATCAATGATCAAGGTAGCCTCGTAAACCATACAATGAGCATCAATTAGGTACCGAGCCGAGTTAGGGTAAACATTTCCTACTGAGCCAACTTTTGAAAAACCGCCAAAGGCATTGGAATTTCAGCCAACCACGTAAAACATGTGGTTATATCAATAAAAATTGCCTATATTCGAAAAATAATGATGAATATTTGAATTTCAGCCATCGCGATTTCGACAAGAACACAACCAATGAGAAATATTCCACTTAATACTATTGATCACGTTCCACGCGATGTTTTAGCACTCGGTACCGACTACCTACCCAATGTGCTATTGAATTCCCACAAGCATCGACGCGCACAGTTTCTATATGGTGCCACTGGATTAATTGAGGTGAGCACTGAAGATGGTGAATGGGTGATCCCTCCCGATAGCGGCGTGTGGATCCCTCAAAATACCGCTCATGAAACGCGTATGCTAAATGTCAGCACCCGCAGTTTATATATCGAGCCTGCTGCCGCGCCCCGTAACAGTAATAAGTGTGAAGTCCTACGCGTCACACCGCTATTGCGTCAATTGCTCCTTGAAGCGGTTGATGTTCCGCTGGAATATGATCTCACTGGGCGCGATGGCGTGCTGATGCTGTTGATTCTCCATGAAGTGGCTCGGGCGGAACCCTTACCATTTTTCGCACCAATTCCTCGTGATGAAAGCCTCGCGACCTTATGCAAAGCGTTTTTAAAATCACCGCAAATAACCTCACTACCCCAAGATTGGGCAGCAAAATTACATAAAAGTGAGCGCTCGTTTAGCCGATTTTTTGGGGCGCAAACAGGCTTGTCGTTCTCTGACTGGCGACAACAAGCCTGTTTACTCAATGCAATTAGCCGGATCTCAGCGGGTAAGTCGATCACGGAAGTGGCATTCGATCTGGGCTATAGCAATGTAGGATCCTTCTCGACTATGTTCAAAAAATGGTTAGGACAGTCTCCCTCAAGCTTTATTCAACGTATTGAGCAATAGCGCTAATCCAGTGTGGCGATTAGCCACGCGGATCCTTGATAATCACCGGCTTGCGCATTTTCTCCCTGCAGGTGACTACTAATTTCAAACTCTTTCATACTGTGAATTTCGGCTTTGATTTCTTTACCAGATTGCCCTGTTTCAAGATCGGTGATCACCAATTCGCTGTAGATCGTATCGTTATCCCCATTCGTCATAGGTAAACGCTTTTGTGGATCGTCATCTTGTGTGTAATCCAAACGTAAACGCACTTTTGTGGAGGATTGAAAGAGACAATGATAAGTGACTTGACCGCTAGCACGGTTGTCATATTGCAGGCTGTTTAATTGCCCATGGCGTAAATTCAATACACTTTTTTCTCCACTGCTGGTACTGGTAGAACACTTTGCACCAATATTAATTTGTGATGCAGCTAGTCGTAGGGGAACTGAAGATTCATTGAGTGACCAACTATCATAAGGCGGTGCCACTTTTGGATTCGTAAATGCCCGTACATAGCCTGCTAAGGGCATTTCACTAATCACTAGCTGCCCATCAATAATCTGCTCTTTAATATAAAACGTCATCGTGATAGGAAAATGGTTATCAAACCTTGGAACATCAAATACAGTCTCCTCACTCGCCATTGAACAAACTCCAGAGCTTCGGTTGGTCCATTCCATCATGTCAGCTTCTACTGTCATGACTAAGTTGGCATTTAGCCGATAAGCTTTGAGTCCTCCGAGAGAAAACCCCGTTTCAGGCACATACATAAATAGCCGATGAAAAGCATTTGAAGGCAAAATTTGTGTACTGGTACTTCCCCAACGTCGCCCAATACACTTAACCAAACCTTTAGGTTCAGCACGGTTGCTATCGATGACAAAGGGTTCACCAACTTGGTAGTAGTTTTGACCATCAGAGCCGACGTCAGGGTGATCCGCCAGTGTACTGTTGTTATTCACCCGTATGGTATAACCGCCATTGGGATCAATGATTTGTGCGGCATAATCCGCTTTCGCCATCATTGACAATATAAGCCCACCAACCAAACTACATGCCCATGCTATGAGCCTAATCTTCAACATATTGGTTTTCCCACTAGTTATAAGTGACTGAAATCATCATTGCAGATGTGAATCTCCCTGCAGGGAGCTGGTTTAATGGTCGTGTATTCACCAACTGTGCTTGTAGGTCAATCCGGTGTTCGGTCGTACTTATGGGCTGAGGGGTGAGCGCCTGTAATTGATTTAATTCTAAAGGAATCGCTTGCCCATCAGTGACATCAAGAAAATGGATCCCCAGCCCTTTCGCACTGGTTGACAAAATATGTCTACCGAGATACTCCTCTGTTCCGTAGCCTTTCGGGTTGAGTAACACTGACAGCGTTTTTCTCCCTGAGCATCCACTGATATACACGGGAAAATCTTTGGTTAACGAAACCTCAGGAGCGCTATTGATTTCAACCACACCAAAATTAATTTGCAGCGGAGAGCTGCCATCTTCACTACGAACATGACAAGCCGGATCCACCATCGTCGCAGCGACATTCACTAAAACATCCCCATAAACTATTGGTGAAATGAGTAACAGCAAACCACACCAATAGTTTTTTACTTTATTGATTTGTTTCACTATTCATACTCCACGGAAAAAGTAACCCAACCAGAAAAATTCCCTGCATTGACGTAACCAAATGGGGGCTTACGCGCCACAACGCCAAATAATAGAGACTGCTCATCTTTCACCACTGATACATGCCCCACATCAATGGGTTCATCCCAAATAATCGGTTTACCTTCGCCGTCCACTAGACCGAGCACCACATCGCTATCACCTTGAGTAATAAGGTAACTATGCCCATCAATATCCACTAACTGCGTTCCATGCCACGTCATTTTGATTAACTTCCCCATGTCTGATTGCTGGCAATGGTCAATTTCAATGGAGAACGGTGTTATTTCGCTCACATCTCCTTGATTGAGAGACTGCATGCGTAACGCCTCAAGCTGAATCTCTTTTTTCACTGAACCCGCACTGACTTTGCAAGACAAATGAACCAATTCACCGCTAAACTCCACATCCAAAAACTGGGCATATCCTCGTCCAGAAAGGCTCCAAAAAAGCGGCGCAAGTAACCACCAAAATAGTGTTAGCTTATTCATAGCTCACCTCCAATCTCAGTAAATGAGCTGGATCGATGGTATTCGGTAGCTGCACTGTATTATTCCCATTCACCAAGTTAACAGAGGAATGAACCACTCTTTTCCCTGTCGCCGCATCCACCACTAACAACATTGCGGGTGTTTTTGCTCCACTGTCGCTTTCACTGAATGCTGAGCCAGCACCGCATTGAGTCAATACGGGCTTCTCCTTTACTGCTAAGCTGCATGGCGCATTAAATAACGTGGCATTAACCAAAAACCACCCCATGTGGGGGGATTCATAATGTGATTCAGTGGGTGGCACACTGCCTAAAAATTTATCGCCTAGCGCCCCCGTCGTCATTGCCATGGTGATAATTGCGCATCCTAGCCGGATCATTTTCATCCGATTTTCCCCCTCAATGTCTTCGTAAAATTACTGTTCTCCAGAGACGGTGCAGGTGTCTCCTTTGCAACGAAATGCCAATGTTGGCTTACCACCATAGTCATTGATGTAGGTCAGATACGGTGTTGTGAGTGAATGCGTGGTGATATCAAAAGTGGATTTTGGTGCCACCATGACGACTTCGAATGAGCTCTCTTCCGACTGTTTTTTACTATTACCAATGCCAATCACCGTTAAATTAAAGGGGGTGGTGTTATTCAAACGGTAGCCTTTCGCCGTTTTCAGTAAAGTGATGTTATGAGCCCATTTCGTCTGGGACATCTCTAGAATTTTTTCAGGGCGATAGAACAATTTCACCCGTGACTGGAGCGCAATTTGCAGAGTATTTTCTTCGGTAGATTTTGGTGGGACTTCCCGCAGATTAAAATAGAAAACCGATTCTCTATCATCAGGTAGCTGGCTCAATAAAGGTGTTTTACTCAAGCGTACCAAACTGTGGCTATTGGCTTCCACACGTTGTAATGGTGGAGTCGCAAGAATAGCGCCCTGGGTAAGTTTCTTGCCTTGTAAATCTTCAATCCAACTTTGCGCTAAATACGCCTCCTCAGGGTTATCATTGGAAATACGCACATTAATCGATTTTTCATTTCCCGGGAAAACAATGCGCGTTCGATCCAGTGTCACTGCACCGTAGGAAGCCTGTGACATAATCATTAGCAAGCTTATCAATGCAGCATAAATTGATTTAAAATTAAACATAATCAACCTCATAAGATAGGTACGATGAAATATTCCGTTATTTTTCACATGGCAATAACAGCATTGACGACGTGGTGTTTAACGAGTCAGGCAAAGTTAACTGGCACTGTTTTTGGCTGTGCCAATAGACCCATAAAGGCTCTTGTCTTACGACGCCAGCCAGCCACGTCACGCCATCCTCCCCCACAATTCCTAACTCTTGATTTGCCTCATTACGTACACTGGCACCAAAAGGTGGATTTTTGCCATTTTGTAACGTAATCACTGAGAACAATTTTTCGCCTTTCATAACAGGGAAGCTGCGATAGCCAATAGCACCTTTCGTCAATGTGATATCGCTGGTTGCATTCAATGCTTCAATGTCATCGGGTAATTTGCTGGTGTTGATGGAAGCCGTAGATTTACGGTAACTGTTCATATTTGGGAGCACCGCTAAGCCAAAACGGTTCGTTTTCGTCACCCCTTGATTCAGAGGAACACCACTTATGTCCGAGGTTTCGACCATAAGACGTGTATCCCCATGCGCAGAACGGTGTAACGCAATTCCTTTACCCGTTACCGTTATCCCACTCTTAATGGAGGCGCCAACACTACGATATTGATGCGGTACATAGCTGCCATTAACCGAGACGTTGGCATCTGAGAGGTCACGAGAATAAAAACCACTAAAACTCGTTTGGCTATCCATATCTTGACCATGGTTATATCCCATCGTCAGGCTATAGTTATCCCGCTCCCCATAACCGCTATACCCCACATTATGGTTATATTGGTTCTGTTTATTTGAGCGAGAATACAGCTCGGAGAACGTGAGGCTATGCCCACTGTATAGCGGGATGGTCAAATACAGGTTAATCGCATCATCTTCATAGCCATTACTTCGCTCGGTTCGCGTCGCAGAAAGTGCAATATTGCCGTTGTATTGAGAAAGAGATGGAAAACTGAGGCTGGTATTGGCATATAAACCATATTGAGTTTGAGGATCATCCTGCCAATAAGTGCTGTACTGATAATTTAATGACAGATTAAAATCATCAAAATATTTATTTAAATAAACTTGGTAGTTTTCCTTGGTTGCGCGAGGTGTCTGCCCCGTTCGATCCTCATCCATATACTGCATTAACGTGCGATATTCTTTGTCTGCAAAACGATAACCTGCAAAGGTAATATCTGTTCGTAAATCATCGAATGACTTTGCATAATTAAAACGATAAGAGCGCCCCTGTAAGTGCCCCTTGTCATCATCAGAATAATCAGCAAAGGATTGCGTAATATCTACAGCAACAGCCCCGAAAGAAAACAGATCTCGACCAATCCCTAATGCCGCGCTTTGATAATACGCATTAAGCTGAGTACCACCATAAAGCGACCACGCATTTGATACACCGTATGACAATTCACCACTAATGACGGGATCTCCCGTTAAATGTCGATTGTCATAACGTGTTTTCCCCACCGCAGCTTTATAATTTATCCGTCCAGGGCGCGTTAAATAAGGTAATGAAGCCGTACTAAGGCTAAATTTGTTCTCTTCCCCATTTTCTTCACGCACCTTCACATCTAACACACCACGGATCCCACTATCTAAGGTTTGAATACGAAATGGACCCGGTGGTACTGAAGTTTCTGAAATAATTCGGTCCTGACTACGCACAATAACAATGGCATTCGTTTTTGCGACTCCGATAATTTCAGGCGCATACCCCACCAGTTTTGGCGGCAACATGCGATCATCACTTTCAACGGCAATCCCCGTATACTGCCAAGAATCAAATACATCTGAATAAAAATTGTTCTCCCCTAAGGTGAGCAGTGCCGCGGAGTCCTTCAATGAACGAAATGCATATAACCGACTGAAATCAAAATTATGTTTCTCTTGCGAATAGACTCCACCATGCTGTTCTTGATAAGTCCCGCTAAAGTCTCCACGTAAACGCCAAGCACCAATATTGATCCCAGATGTCCCATTGCCAGATAAATAAATACGCTTATCCCCTTCGGTTTCTTTTGTTGCAGACACATTCGCGCTGTAATCCACAAACGCACCATTGATCCCTTCTTCCCAATACTTAGGCGGGATCCAATAAGGATCTCGATACTCCATCCACATCTGCGGGATCGTCATTTTCAGAGACATTGTGGGTAAATCGACTTTAGTTTGAACGCCTGAAAGTGCAGAAAAATTCAAACATTGGTCATCGCGAAACAGTGTGACTTTTTCCTCTGCTGATTTTTTGAGTCCCATTAATCCCAGCAACTGAGGTGCAAGACACACCTGTTGAGATAACGTTTTCTGTGTATTTTTCTCATCAAAAACAGCAATATCTCGAGGTTCCCCTAAGCGTTGACCATTCACAAAGACGGTCAAGATATAATCACCTGGTGGAACATATCCAGCGACAGAGAATTGGCTCATATCAATGTTACTAATATCTTCAGCATCTAATACATCTGTATTAAATTCAGCAGCATGCGCATTTCCGATCCCCATACTTAACGCTAATAAAATCGCCAGTCTTAGTTTGCTATGTTTGAACATCATGCCCTATACCACCCCAAATGCGACGAGTGTGCCCCTCTCGAAAGGAATTTCGAGATTATGTTTATTTGCAATTTATTGATAATCGATGAAAAAGCGGATTAATCCTTGATAGTTACCCGCTTGGATCGGTTCTCCTGTCAGCTCCAAACGTAAAAAGTACTGTAAAAAGAGCGTTTTCTCTGATTTATCATGCAGTAACACATTGTCTGACAAAGAATAATATTGACCCGGCACCAATGCATTTAAACGATTATCCAGTACCGAAACCCCAAGACCTCGTGAAGCTCCTTGCAAGACAAACCCATTAATGTGTTCCGCGGTTTGTCCCATAAAGCGAATAGACCACGTTTTAACATCAAGCGAAGAATAAAGACTTCCACAATCTCTTAACTCAAGAATGAAAGGTTGATTATGCTGTTCACGTTGCAATTTAGTCCCGAGCATCGTGATAGCTAGCGGCGAGAAATCAATCGTTTGGAACCTATTTTGCATCACAACCGAACACGGTGTCGCAATCACAATACCTTTGAGAGTTGCGCTTCCATTAAGCTCAATTTTTTTCTTGCTTTCAGCCCCTGAAATGACTGGGTATACCAGAATACTGACCATTATCAATTGTGCTAATTGGCGAGTGACCCATCGATAAACAATCACAGTTTCCTCCCTCAACTCAGTCGTAATACCGCCAGCGAATGCCAGCGGTAGACTCAGATGTTTACTGGTAAGTAATGCGGAAGTTAGTTACGGCACTAAATTTACCTTCAGCGACATCTTTATTCGTATCAATGGCTTTAGCTAATGCTTTGAACGTTAAAGTGTTATCACCCTTCTTATTGATAATACGGGAAAAAATATCTTTGGCTTTACCAAACTCAAAACCATCAATACCAATCCCCACGTTATTTGCATTGCCAGCAGACGTTGAGAGCAAGGTATTACCCGCATCCGCGTAATTTTGCCCTGTAAAAACCAGCTCCATACTTTTCACTACCGCAGGTGTTCCTGCGGCATCTTTGGTGTAATCTGAAAAATCACATCCCGTTAATTCAATATTAAAATCCACCTCCGCATTGCGACCATTCTCTAAGCCTCGACGAGAAAGCTGTCCAAAATCAATGGTTTGCTTCAAAGAAGACTGAGCAATATTGCAGGGCGAAGTCACAACTGTACCGATAAAATTCACCGTACCGGTATTCTCCGCCATAACACCAAAAGAAGTCGCCGATGCTGCCAGCAGCGTCATGGTTGCTAACTGATTAAGTTTCATAGAATGACTTTCCTTTCGTTTAAAGATGAGAGAAATACAAAACACCATTAAATAATTAATGGAGATAACAACATGTTAAATATCATTATTGGGTATTAAAGCTCATGTAATGCCCTGAACTTCAATTTATCGTAATATGAATATTTTGATTTTTTATCTTGAAATAAAAAATTATCTTGTAGTTTTATTTCTGCTACTTCATCTGAATAATTGGCTATAACTTTAAAAAAAAAGTCAGACCAATCTTTGCCTAATTTATTTAATATGGCATCAAGAGTTTCAATGCTCACACTCGTAATACCACGTTCATATCGGGATATTTGTTGTTGACTAATATGGAGCATCCTACCTAATTCCTCACCAGTCAGTGAACAATTAAGCCTAGCCTCCCTAATAAATGAACCAACCTCTTCACGTAGTCGATATTTGTTTTTCATAATATTAAAACCAAATTTAAATAGCTTTAATTTTATTTACTCAAAGGTAGCCATATCATTGAGTAAATAGTTAAATAAAAAATGGATATATCCAAAGTGCAGGAAATTAATTTATTAAAATATAGATACAAGAAATAAATCTGTAAATACGTTTATATCGATCGAAATTATATTATTTAATAGTTAATATCTATCAAATTAAGTTTATTGATCACCTTCAACCTAGGTAAAATTAAATACACTAATATTTATCAAATAGTTACATAATTACATATGTATTATATAATTATGTAACTATTTAAATACCCAATAATTAAACATACTAAAACCTGTAAAAAAACATCAATTACCTTTAATAAAAAGAAACTATTTTCATTTTTGATGATGACACTAAAAAAACGCCCAAAAAAGAACTTTCGTTTTAATTAAAAATATCAAAATTAAAAATACAATATTTAATTAAAAATAAAAAACAACCTAAAATTACACATTATATGCGTTACATAAATTCAACCCATAAGATTTAAAATATAATTTAAAAAAGAGCACTAAAAGGAAATCGAAACCTATCAATCAATCAATCATAAAAACCTATTTTATCCATATCATGCTAAAACTATACAAATGATGCATTTTTCATTTTTAAATATTAACTGAAATAAATTAATCCGTTAGGATAATGAAAAAAGGAGCCAATAATGCAAACTCAATTTTACAGCTACCAACCACAACAAGGTCATGGTCTTCCCCACGATCCTATTCCCTCATTGATCGCTCCTCGCCCTATAGGTTGGATTTCCACATGTGATAAGCAAGGTAGAACGAATCTTGCACCTTATAGTTTTTTCAATATCTTTAATTATTCTCCGCCTATTTTGGTCTTTTCCAGTGTTGGAAAAAAAGATTCTGTCACTAATGCAATCGAAACGGGAGAGTTTGTTTATAATCTTGCGACCCTCGAATTAGCTCAGCAGATCAACCTAAGCAGCGCCATGCTACCCCATGGAGAAAGTGAATTTGACCTCACGCAGCTTTCTACTTTGCCATCCACATTGGTGACTCCTCCACGTATTGCCCAAACACCCGTCTCTCTAGAATGTGTTGTCACCGAATATCAGCAATTAAAACGAGCAGATGGTAGCTTACTGGATACATGGATGGTCATGGGGGAAGTGGTCATGGTGCATATTGATAAAGCGACCTTGGAGCAAGGCCTGTATAACAGCGCACGCCAAAAACCGCTGATGCGTGCAGGAGGACCCGCTGATTATTATTGGATTGAAGAACAACAAAAGCTCGAAATGTATCGCCCTAAATAATCAATAGAGGCTAAGACCAGCACATATTACGCTGGTCTTAAAACCCATTATTTGGGTACGCAGGTATACACCCAAGCAGGTGGGAAATTTCGATATACCCGCTCTTTTGTAAATGAAAAATAACGAGAAAATAACCGCTCGCAACCTTGGGTATACTGAAATAGCACCAGCCTACCGTGATTCTTGAGCAAGCTTTGGCGTACCTTTTTCAAGATTCGCATACTGGTTTTTTTATGTAGAGACAAGAAAGGGAGTCCTGAAATAATCAGATCATAATCGCCACGTAAATATTCAGCTGAGCAAGGTTTAACTGTTACTCTAGGATCGTCAATTTGATTTAAAATAGCAATAAAATCACGATTAATTTCATAGAGCTCCAAACTCGATTTCTCAGGAATTTCATTTGCAATGTAACGCGTCATTACACCATTACCCGCACCGATCTCTGCAATTTTTATGCAATTTCTCCAATCTATATTGCTAACTATTGCATAGCATAACCAGCGAGATGATGGCATCACTGTTCCCATCGAGGCGGGTGATGCAATAAAATTTTTAATATAGAGTTGGTAATGATTTTTTTGAGAAAAAAACGATGCAATCATGCTTCCTCCTGAACTCGGAATACCTTTTCTATTTTCCTAAGTTGCCGTTCCACACTCGCTGCAAAATTTCGCATTTAGGCTGACGATACTGCGGCATTGTCGGCAGATTATTCCTTCCGCGTTTTGGCGGTCACCGTATTGATACCCCTCCCCCAGTTTTGCACCATACCCGTGCTTATCTTGGTAATTGTGTTTATCACGGTAATTGTGCTTATCACCGTTATTGTGCTTAGAATCGCTACCATGCCTTGAATTATTTTGATATTGGCCACCGTGTTTAGCGCCGCTGCGATGTTTACTGAGATTAAATAACCAGCTGAAAATTGACATAAAAGATATCCTCTACAGTTATTCTTCACACGAGTATAAACCTTAGAGCTAACTTCAAACACAACAGCAAAACTCAATAATTACAATAAAAAACCATTGATTACGTAAACTGAATTTCGCTGTTCTATACCAACAAAAATAGACTCAGCAGCCATGATTGAGCTTTACGATTTTAGCAATGATGTGCCATAGGAATTATCAATCACGCATAACCACTTGCCTTCAATCAGTTTAAAAACGTAGGTGCTTCTCGCGCCGTATTAAATTCGGTGCCATCCTGCATTTGTGCACTTAAAAGAGTCTCAGCGAGCACTAAGGCGCAGTCTTCACCAAAAATGACTTTCACCGCACCTTGGGAAACTTGCAGAGTATGATTAAAAAATTCTGCAATAGCAGAAAAGGCTTTCTGGAGGTCCTCTTTTCCATGGACATGTAAGCCATCTTTCACCACTAATGCGCCATTTTCAGAATAGAAATTCATTAAATAACTGAAATTTTCTTCTGTGATTGCACGATCTGCGCTGGCAATTAAGGCTTCAAGATCTTGGGTATGTTTTTGAGTATTATCGAGAAGATTCATTGATAGTTCCTTGTGGAGAGTTAACCAGACAAGGACAGAAAACCCGCCTTATCTGGCGGGTTGAGCATGTCACAGACTCCCACCAGTTAAGTGATGGTCATCATCATCATTAAATGAGCGGCATGCTGCGACATAGTTTTTTCCTCAATAGAATTAGAAAATACATTATCAGTAATAAAATATATTTCAATGATGATGTAAAAACGGCTTAAGTATCTTAAGCCGTTAGGGTCAACATTTCATGAATCAGTGTTTTGAACTTTTATGGTGATTTAATGTTTCTTCTTTTAAATCAAGTTCATCACGTAAGCGATGATACACTCGTTCGTTGATGTTTTTTCCTTTACGCATTTGGTATAAGGCTTCACGCTTCGCCTTAAGAGCGGAATTAGACATCGAGCGTTCCATTTCGATCATACGGTGTAAGTCAAAGACATCCGATTCAGTTTCATCGGAGTTATCTAAACGACGACCATAGATTTCGAGCAACTGAGCCCCGACTTCGGTACGCATCGCAATCTCATCCACATCTTCGGAAGGGTGATTCATTAACTCACGAATATGTGCCATTGCCGCTTCGTTTAGCGCCAAGCGGGCACGAATTTCGTCGTTATCGTAGGGTAAATCTTGAACTAACCCTTTGGTTAAAATAGGTAAAGCAATACTCGCAATTAACAGGGAACATAAAATGACCCCCATCGCGAGAAAGATTGCCACATCACGGTTAGGGAATAACGAACCATCTGGCATCAACAGTGGTAAGGTCAAAATACCCGCTAATGTAATTGCACCGCGCACACCCGCTGTTGCCATCACCGCCATCATACGAATACGCACTTCATCCGCTTGTTTTCCACGACGTCGATGATGAAACACCGTCAATGTCATTGATATCCATACCCAAGCAAAACGCAATGCACCTAATGCAATGGTAATCACTGCCACATACACAAATAGCATCCACGGGTGGCTAGCACCTGCTGCTTCAGCGACCTGTGGCATATTCGTCCACATTCCCGGTAACTGCTCACCCAGTAGGATAAAGATCATGCCGTTAAGGCCCGTTTGCACTGTATCCCAAACTGCCTTACTTTGCATGCGTGTTGCGGCTTGCATACGCCCAGCAATTTTTTCATAGTGCATCGCAATACCTGCAACGACCGCGGCAAGTATCCCAGAAACATGCAAATGCTCAGCAAGTAAATAGGCTGTAAATGGCATTAATAAGCTAATCATGATTTGGATGGCAGGTTCTTCACCAGTACGCTTAACCAAGAATTGGTTTAACCAACCTATAGCCCATGCCACTAATAAACCAATCGCAATACCGCCAAATGCCACCAGTACAAATTGCCCTGCGGCAGAAGTCAGAGAAAACTCACCTGTCAGTGCCGCGACAACCGCAAAGCTAAAGCATACTAAGCCTGTTGCATCGTTGAGTAAGGACTCCCCTTCTAAAATGTGCGCCATACGCGAAGGTAATGGTGAATTCACTGTCATTGCGGATACAGATACAGGGTCAGTCGGCGAAAGAATCGCCGCCAGCGCAAATGCAACCGCCAGAGAAATCGTTGGAATCAACCAATGAATAAAGAAGCCCATTCCAATCACTGTGACAACAACCAGACCGATCGCCAGCGATATAATTGGTTTAATTTCTTGAAATAACGCCTCTTTTGGAATGCGCCAGCCATCAAGAAACAGTAATGGAGGAATAAATAAAAATAGAAACAGATGAGGTTCAAATTCCACTGTAAACCCATAAAACGATAAGGCAGCACCTAACGCGATTTGGATAATAGGTAATGGAATAATGTCTTTAAGTAATCGTGAAACGAACACGCTCACGACGACTGCAAGTAAAAAAACGAGTACAAGTGTCACTACCGACATTGAGTGCTCCATAATGGTTTATCTTAGTTATCTGATTTGCAGTAAATAGATAAATCAAATCAATGTAAAGTGACAATTTATGCTCTAGAAAAAAAATAAAATAAATCAAAAACTACGATAGCAATCATTGTGTTACAGAATATTACTTAATTTCCAACACATTACATTTATGATGAATATGTTAGTGTTTTATCAGGGTTTAATAATTATTCGTCCTATAAAATTCTCATACTCATCAAAAACAGATGAATCCTAGTATTTCGATGGAGTTTATCTATTTGATTTCTGGGCTATGTCTATCAATTAATTCTTGTAAAACTTGTTTGAGCATTTTGCTTTTACGAGCGCCTAATGGTGCTAAAACCTGCCTTTCATGCTCTTCTGCGGCAACCAATAACCCTTCCACTAACTCCACTCCACTCGAAGTCACACTGACTAATGTCACGCGTCGGTCACTCCCTGAGTGATTATTATGGCGGATTACATGCCCTTGCTGCTCCAATCGCTGTAAAACCCGCGTAATAGTCGGTTGCTTGCTGACTGTTTTTTGCGATAACTCGGTGATCCCCATCGAACCATTATTCGCCAATGTCGAAAGCACTCGCCATTCCAACACGGATAACCCGTTAGCTTCCACAACCGCATGAAATTCAGAAGAAACCAACATCCATGCCTGCCCCAGCAGAGCGGGCAGGTAATTATCAACGAAGACTTTCGATTTAGGCATCAATTCCTCTTTTTTAGCTTCTGGTTTTATCACGTTAGAAGCTAGCAGAGTAGCAGAAGGAAACCGAACTCTTAACATAATTTAACTAAAATCTGCCACTAAGCAGTGAGCCAAAGCCATCAACTCGAGTATCTAATCCCAATTTTTTTAGCATCATATATGTCGTTGCCACGGATGATGACAAGACAGGCAAGCCCACTCTATTTTCTATCAATTGAATTGAAGGCAGTGAAGGCATCTGTACACAAGCCGATGCAACAATGACGTCCACATTGGTATTCAGTTTTTTGGTAATTTCAACAGGGGCTAATGGATTTTGTCTACCAACTTCAAGGTTATCAGGTATTTCTAGAGAGATACTGTCTACCACCTCAATACCTTCATGTTCGATGTAATCGATAACCAGCTGTGTTAATGGTTTCATGTATGGGGTCAGAATTGACACTTTTTTGGCACCCATTGCATGTAAACCATCAACTAAAGCCCCTGCACTTGTCACGACCGGCGCTGGATGCCCGTTATCTATCGTGCATTGATGAAGACGTTTTTGCGAAATGCGGTGATAGCCTTTACCCATGCTCATAATGGCAACTAAGCAGGCATACCCCAATACATCTACATCAGCATCGGACAACTCAATAGCACAGCGATCACTGTCAGAATCCATTTTAGCTAATTCGTCTTTGGTCACTTTTTGCATACGCATACGGCTAGAGTGAAATGTAAAGCGTTCGGCAAACATGGCTTCACGGGCACGTAAAATAGCCGGAATTTCAGTTTCCATGGTGGTATTAGACGAAGGCACAATCTGCCCAATACGAAATGTACGCGCTAAGCTCATAGTCCTTTCTCCAAAGAAGAGTCATCCGATTCAGCAAATTGATTAAGTTCATCAATATCTTGCCCACTATGATGGAAACGGGCAGCCGTTAAAGGACGTCGATTAACCTGTAAATCAAAGATATCAAAGCGATTATAATGCCCAGTAATATCATGCATCTGACGAGGTTGAATGCAGCGATTCAAATCAATTTCACCATAAACAATACCTTCTTTATCAATCAAAGGTTCCCCAATAACGCGCCCATCGGGACCGATAATGCCGGAAAATGCACTATTTGGACGAGCCAGTAATTCACGAGACTCAGGATGGGATGTTGCCATGGCGTCAACGATTTCTTCAGAGACCGTTGAACAAGAAATGATAGTAAATACCTTACCTTCAAAGCAGTGCGCTGAAGCTCGTAAGCGAATGGCATCAGCCATGTCGTAATCTTTCGGTGCAACTGGCAGAGCAATATAGCTGGCAATGTGTACCAGCTCACCCTGAGCTAATAATGAGAAACGCGCCAATGTATTGGTATTTTCCCCACATGCCAGTGCGCCTAGAGGACCAATGCTCGTTTGGTGCACTTTTAGAGAAGATGCATCACCGTTCGCCCACGTCAGCTTTTCCGCCCATGTCGGCACTAATTTACGGTGCCGCCCTAAAATTTTGCCTTCATCAGAAATAGTCACCAGCGTGTTATACAGCGTCGCTATGCCGTTCGGATTACGTTCATTCACCCCAACAACAACATTGATATGGTGACGAGCTGCCGCTTGCGCAATTTTTTTAATTTCGGGTCCCGGTACTTCAATCGCTGACTTACACAGTTTTTCAAACCATGGGCTGCCATCAATCGGATTCATCACCCAGCTCCAATACGGGTAGCCAGACACAAACACTTCAGGGAATGCGACTAATTTAGCGCCATTATCAGCCGCCTCTTCAATAAGCCGACACACTTTGTCCACAGTGGCATCAGTATCAAGAAATACAGGGGCGGCCTGCACTGCCGCCGCCTTAAATTGAGGTAGATTCAACATGTAGTTATCCCCCTTAAGTTATACTGCAACCACTGGATGACGTAACTCACCGATTTTTTCTACGTAAGCTTCAATCACATCGCCTGGCCACACCCACTCTTGAGGAGAACGTCCGGCTCCCACACCTTCAGGCGTTCCTGTCGCGATAATATCCCCGGGTTCTAACGTAATACCCTTGCTGATGTCTGCAATCAATGCGTTCACGTTAAACAACATATGACGTGTATTGGAGTCTTGCTTAGTCACACCATTGACTTTCAGACTCAGATTCAATGAATGTGGATCAGGAATTTCATCGGCAGTGACAATACAAGGACCGAATGGCGCGTAGGTATCCTGCCCTTTTGAGTAGATCCATTGACCCGCACGGCGGCAATCACGCGCACTCATGTCGATCATTAAGCTATAACCAAAGACATAATTCAGAGCATCTTTTGGCTCTACACCTTTAGCACGCGTTCCCATAATCACCGCCAATTCGACCTCCCAGTCTAACTGCTGAGTAATTTGGGCATTATGTTCAATGGCATCACCCGGTCCAATCACGGTTGTCGGCGGCTTAGAAAAAATCACAGGTTCTTTTGGTAATTCTTTAGATGTATCCAACGTACGGCTAGACTCTGCAACGTGCTCAACATAGTTCAAGCCAATACCAAAAATGTTTTTTCTTGGGCGCGGAATTGGCGCTAATATTTTCACATTTTGTACAGGCCACGCCGTTCCTGCTGGGAATTGCCCTTGATAACCATTTAATAACGCCGTTCCCGCACGCACGCCTTGAGGACCTAAATCAATAAATTCCAGCATGTTATCAGGAAGATATTGACCATTTTCCTCTGCCAATCTCGCTAAATCCACGACTTGCTCATCCACAATCGCGCCTAAGCGTGCTGCTGCGGTAACATCTGAACGGTAAGTAATAAGACGCATAATTTTTCTCCTTGAGTCAGGTCTCAAGACCTCACTAAAATCTTCACGTAATAGTTAGAATCAATAATTAGATCAAATAGTTAATAAATCACTTTTTGGTGACCGTCATTTTCCATCAAAGCCTCTTCATAATAGAGACCAAGGGAGTGCATCACTGGCAAGTCGCTAAAACAGAACAGACAAGCATCTTCACTTTGGGATGTATTAATATGTTCGTGGAACATCCATGACGGTACACAGAAAATGTCGCGCTCTTGCCAATCAAAACGCTGCCCGTTAATAATCGAGTAACCTGACCCTTTCGCCACTTGGTAAATAAAGCTACCCGTATGACGATGAGCTTTACCAACAAAGCCAGGACGTAATAACTGCATGCTTGCCCCAATGGTTGGCATGACAGGACCGCCAGTTAATGGGTTGGTGTAATTCATTAAGACATCATCAAACGGTGATCCTTCCGTCACTTTTGCGGCTCGCTGTAACGCTTCGTAAGTGGGCCCCCACTGGTATTTAAACAATGGCGAATAAGGCTTATCCCATCCCACATGGTGCGGACGTAATGCCGTTGCCCCCCACATCCCAACGGGATAATCAACTGGCCGGGTTTGTGCTTGATGTAAATCTGGGTGAACTTTGTAAAAACCAGCCTCCATGGCATTGACGAGTGGAATATCTAATCCGTCCTGCCAAATACACGGTAGCCCACCTTCTTCAACACCATGCTCATGCCAAGTACCATTTGGCGTCAGCACAAAGTCATTGGCTTCTAAAATCATTTTTTGCCCTTCCACGATGGTGTAAGCTCCACGCCCTTCCATAATGAAACGCAAGGCAGATGATGAATGCGCATGAGCGGAAGCCGCTTCTCCGGGATGCATCACCTGTAAACCTGAATACAACCATCCCACCGCAGCAGCAACATCTTGGCGACCTGGGTTATTTAAATAAATCACGCGACGACCCGCCTTTTCTGGCGTCACTAAATCCACTGAACGTAAAACATGCTTGCGTAAATCTTGGTAACGCCATAACACTGGCACTGACTGAGATTTTGGCTGCCATGGCTCAATTTTATTGGCAACAGTCCAGAGCGCACCTGTTTTTAATTCATCTAACTGCTTGTAATACGCCAACAATTCCGGTGTATCTGCTACATCTGCGCGTCCTGCGATATTCTCTCTGTATTGTTCATGGGACTGAGTCGTCATGGTTTTTCCCCCTTTCGCATTGACGCCATTAGCGGTTTTTCGATTGTTGGACTAATTGTTGGCGACCATATTCATAAGGTGCTGGCCAAGTTACGCTGTTCCACCCAAAGCGCGCACATTCATGTAATAACCACGCAGGATCAGAAAGCAGCGGGCGAGATAACGCACAGAGATCGGCTCGCCCTGATGCGATAATGCTATTAACTTGATCTGCATCGGTGATTGCCCCAACGGCAATCACCGGAACCGATCCTTCATTACGAATTCGATCCGCCATTGGCGTTTGATACATACGCCCATAAACAGGCTGCTGAAGAGGGGAAACCTCACCGGATGAGCAATCGATAATATCGGCTCCAGCTTGATGCAGAGCCTGTCCAATCAGCACTGCTTCATCAACTGTCGTTCCGCCTTCCACCCAATCTGTCGCAGATATTCGCACCGAGAGCGGTTTGTCTTCAGGCCACACTTTCCTCACCGCGCTAACCACTGCTAGCGGGAAACGTAGACGGTTTTCTAATGACCCACCAAATGTATCAGTGCGCTGGTTAGTCAGTGGAGAGATAAAGCTCGATAACAGATAACCATGCCCAGCTTGCAGTTCTAGCCAGTCAAAACCCGCTTGATCTGCACGTTTTGTTGCCGCCACAAATTGGTCAATAATGCTTGCCATCTGAGCTTCGGTCAGCGCAGATGGTGTCTGTGATAGAGACGGTAAATAAGGTAATGGGGAAGCTGAAACTAACGGCCAGTTGCCTTGTTTCAATGGATGGTTTTCTTGTTCCCAACCGCGCTGCGTAGAGCCTCGACGTCCAGCATGCCCCAATTGCATCCCAATTTTCGCATCTGTTTTCTGGTGTACAAATTGCGTCACATTTTTCCATGCCGCCACTTGCGCATCATTCCAAATACCTGGGCAGCCCGTCGTCACTCGCGCTTCTGGAGAAATGGCGGTCATTTCCGTCATAATTAAGCTGGCACCACCTAATGCACGGCTACCGATATGCACGAGGTGAAAGTCACCTACCAGCCCATCTGTTGCGCAATACAACAGTGTTGGAGAAGCAATAACACGGTTCTTCAACTCGACATTACGCAAACGAAATGGCGTCAACATCGGGGCAATTTTCTGACTAGCGAGATCGCTTGGTAAACCTGATTTCTCTGCAAACCAATTTTCATAGTGGGTTAACCAGTGATCATCACGCACACGCAAATTTTCATGGGAAATGCGCTGAGAACGGGTTAATAGAGAGTAAGCAAACTGTTCAGGGTCGAGATTTTCGTAACGTTGAACATTCTCAAACCACTCGGTCGAGTTACGTGCTGCATTTTGGATTTTCAGCACTTCAACACTACGTACTTTTTGATAGTGCTCTAATCCTTTGCGCAAATCACCTTGGGTGGCTTTCAAGCTTTCACATAATTC
Source organism: Providencia sp. PROV033 (assembly GCF_028484855.1). Classification (NCBI taxonomy): domain Bacteria; kingdom Pseudomonadati; phylum Pseudomonadota; class Gammaproteobacteria; order Enterobacterales; family Morganellaceae; genus Providencia; species Providencia sp. PROV033. The sequence continues at coordinate 25,368 of NZ_JAMPSW010000026.1, forward strand.
GATGGCATCTTCCAAAGCCAGCTTGGTGCCCGACCCAATAGAAAAATGCGCGGTGTGCGCTGCATCACCCATCAGAACCACGGGAACATCTTTACCGCTTGTTGGATGTGTCCAATGTACCCAGTTATCACAAATAACTCTCGGGAAGCGGATCCAAATCGCCGCACCGCGTAAGTGAGCAGCATTCGCAATCAACTTTTCACCATCTAACCATGGCGCAAACAGTTTTTCACAGTAAGCTATTCCATCTTCTTGAGACATTTGGTCGATGCCTGCTTTGAGCCATGTCTCTTCCGTCGTTTCAACAATAAATGTAGATAAGCCTTCTTGGAATTGATACGCATGAACTTGGAACCAACCGTGCTCATTTTCAGCAAATATGAAGGTAAATGCGTCGAAAATCTTTTTCGTGCCTAACCAAACAAAGCGGCAACGACGTTGATCGATATCCGGTTTAAAGACGTTTTCATAGCGAGTACGGACTGCGCTGTTGATCCCATCAGATGCAATCACCAGATCTGCATCATATTGGCGTGCGATTTCCTGATCATCGACAACTTGAGTTTCAAAAACCAATTCGACACCGACTTCAAGGCAACGATCTTGCAAAATATTCAGTAATTTCTTACGTCCTATACCGATGAAACCATGACCGCCGCTACGGTTACAGCTACCTTTGAAATGAATGTCGATATCATCCCAATGGCTAAATTCGGCGCTGATGGTCTCTGCGGATACAGGGTCAGCTTTGCGTAAATTACTTAATGTGGCATCAGAAAATACGACACCCCAGCCAAAAGTGTCATAAGGACGGTTACGTTCAACCACCACCACCCGATTTTGTGGATTTTGCAGTTTCATCAGCAACCCGAAATAAAGCCCTGCGGGACCGCCGCCGATACAAACGATATTCATGGAATTTCTCCTTTAATTACGTTGTGCCATTACACCGGTTGCTGCTGGGTTAAGGCGCTATACAGTGCTTCAGGGATAGGAATTGCCTGATGCGTGATAAGTGATGTCGTGACATAAGTTTGTGTCACTTCCATGCGCAACTCGCCATCAAGACTGATGCAACGTTGGTGTAAAGTCAGAGACTTACCGCCAATGCGTTTAACGTGCAGCTCAAGCTGAACATCATCCCCCATCCGACTAATTGCTTTGAAATCTGCTTCTAAATGCACCGTGGGTAAACCAAAGCGTTGCTCAAGGATGTACCCTGCGAATCCTTCAGGAATCAACTCATCAAACCAACGTTCAATGAGATTGTTAAACATCACAAAATATTGCGGATAAAATACAATTCCTGCGGGATCGCACTCTGAAAAGTGGATCCGATGGTGTTGAGAAAAGGTCAATAAACTCATGATGCGGTCCTTATTCCATCGCCAAACGCTGACGGCATTTTTTCAATTCATTACCGTGTTCATCTGCCAAAGCCGCTTCACGCAGTTCACGTAAATTAATGGGGGCTAACTGGCTACCATGACGCTCAACGATTTCCATCAATATTTGGAAATTGCGCAAACCACGGGCATGAGTATCGCTATATCCCTTCACCACTCTCTGGCACTGCGCAATCTCAGTGGCTAGCGCAGGGTTGCTTTTCGCCGCTTGCGTCACCGCATCTAACCATTTTTCAATACGGTTATTTTCAAGTTGATAACGCAATGTTGAGCGCCGCCCTCTTCGCCACGCGGCGAGTGCATATAACTGTAAAAAGCCCCAAAGCGAACTGGTAGTGATCGTGCGTCCCTTTTGCGTTAATTTGCGAACGGCTTTGTGAATCCAATGTGGTTTCATTAGCCAGTTTCCTAAACTTTTGGGAAGCGTTTCGCAAATCTCTTCAATTCTTGGATGCATAAATTCATTGATATCGAGCAATTGGTTATCTTGTGCTTGGACTTCACTACGGACTCGCGCAAAACGGCTATCACGAATTTTTAAGTCAGCCACACGGATGGTGTCCTCATAAGACATCCACAGTGCTAAATGGCGAACTAAAGCACGTTGTAAGCGAGGATCATCGCCGCCTTTTTGCGCAAATAACGCTTGAAGTCGATTGAGGTACGACTCTGCATAAGCAGGATCTTGGTAATCAATCAAGCGACGAACGCCTTCAATGGCAAGGTAATGAACATGGTCAGGGAATTGGCTCTCAACACGCGCAAGGAGAACGGCAACATGTTTATTTTTTGGTGTTTTTTCAATCAATTGCGAAGCTTCCGCTTGATACGTTTCTTCTGGTTGCGCCGCTTTTTCAGCACCCAACGTAAACGCACGCAAACTGGGTTTCACCCCAACACCACCACGAACAATGGTTTCTTCAAACTGTTCACGGCTAAATGGCAAAACCCCCGAACCAAACAACGCACCAAACAGAACGGCACTGATGACACTGCCACTCTCTTGCGCAGCTTGTGCCATATCAAAATGAATAAATTGACGGGCAGCTTGTCCTGCATGACGAATCAACGCTTGGCTATCTACGCGCCCATCCCCCATTGCCGACTTTTCTGCAATCGAATACACCCGATGAGTCGAGCTTATCAACGTAGTACGTTCCGAAGTCACAAAACCACGCTGTACGGCACGTCCTGCCTCCATTAGCTCGGAAGCTAAAACCACATCCACATCTCCCGGCATTGGCATTAGGGCTAATACTGGTGAAGGGGTGTCTGGGTTATCAGCCCCAGGGAATAATTCAACATAATAAATTGTTGCCCCCGTCCGCTGAGCCACACCCGGTACTGATGTGGTTTGCGCAAAATACCCATTCTCTTCGCCAAGATTAACAATCCAATCGGCGAGAACGCCGCCGCCTTCCCCACCCATTGCAAGGATGGCTATTTTGATAGGCTGTAAGGTCATTAAAGGTTGTGTCATATGCCCCCCTAAAAACTCAGTTGTTCACGGCGGCGTGCATCACGACGCTGCAAGAAGCCAATAAACCAGCCGCGAACACGGTGGCGCAATGTGTCCCAACCATTTGGATTGGTGATAATTTGTGCTTTAAAGAAGGAAGGACACAGCACGGCGGCATGGGAGACTTCACCGCACAGCCCACAGCCTACGCAACTATCCATCACTGTCGCAACTGGGTCTGTCCGTAAAGGATCTGGGTTAGGCTTGATTGATAACGATGGGCAACCCGATAAACGAATACAGGAGTGGTCTCCTGTGCAAGTGTCTGAATCAACACCAAAACGCTCACGGACAACTCGCTTGCCTGCTGAAACGTCTTCACGAACTTTTTTCTTTTCACGACGCTGTTTGTTCAACATACATTCGCTTTGGGCAATCAATACTTTAGGACCACTTTCTGTCGTCGTCAGAGCTTCACGTAATGTATTTGTCATGGCTTTTAGGTCATAGGTACGGGTGATGGTTTTCACCCAGTTCACCCCAACACCTTTAACGGCTTTTTCAATCTCATGGCCAGTGCTGCGAGTAGGATTTAGCGCCGTCGACGACAAAATATCTTGTCCACCCGTTGCAGAGGTATAGCTGTTATCAACTACGATAGTGAGATTATCACTGCGGTTAAACACGCTATTGGCAATTCCACTCGTTAAGCCGTTATGCCAAAAACCACCATCTCCCATTACCGAAATAGCGCGCTTACTGGCTTTCGCGTTCAACGCCGCAGCACCCGCACCACCAAGCCCGTAACCCATGGTGGTATTGCCAAGATTAAATGGCGGTAAAATCGAGAATAAATGACAGCCAATATCGGCACTCACATGATGCTCACCCAACTCACGCTCAACCAACTTCATTGCAGTAAAAATTGGGCGTTCTGGACAGCCGGTACAAAATCCTGGCGGGCGCGCATGTACAGTGTCATTTAGGGTAGGCTCTGCCGCATTAACGTAATCCGGCAAGTCATCATCCGCTTTCACTGCCGTGACATTAATGGCTGGGATGCGGATCTGCTTAGCAGCCGCTTTCACTTGAGGTTCGATTTTGCCGTAACGTTCGAAGAATGAACGCAGTCCTGCCAATACAGTTGCCGTATTGTATTCACCTGCCATCGGCAACATGTCTTTACCGTGAAGTGCTATCTCAATATTGCGTTGGCGTAAAATATTCGCCACATTTTGCTCAACGAAGTTCGGCTGCCCTTCTTCCAATACCAAAATCGCTTTTTTGTTGCGACAAAAACGTTCAAATTCATCATCAATTAAGGGGTATGCCACATTCATGACATACAGTGGAATTTTGCTATTACCGAAGACATCGGCTAAGCCAATTTGGTTTAATGCACGAATCAAGGTGTTGTAGCAACCGCCCTGTAAAGCAATTCCCACATCCTCTGAATCTTCCGCAAAAAATTCATTCAGTTCACGCTGTTGAATAAATTTGATAGCCGCGGGCCAACGCGCTTCTATTTTTTCTTTTTCATGTAAAAAACTTGCCGGCGGTAAAACGATACGGCTGACATCACGGGTTGGGTTCTCTAATGCGTCTTTTACCGTGAATTTCGGATGTTGGTTATCTGAACAGGTAAATTGTCCATGAACATGGCAAGAACGAATACGCATTTGCAGCATAACTGGCGTATTACTGGCTTCGGAGAGATCAAAACCATCTTTGACTGCCTGTACAATGGAAGGCAAGTTAGGACGTGGGTCAAGTAGCCACATTTGGGATTTCATCGCAAAGGCGTGGCTACGCTCTTGCATAATTGAAGAGCCTTCGCCGTAATCCTCACCCACAATGATCAACGCCCCCCCCAATACACCACCAGAGGCTAAATTGGCTAATGCATCAGACGCCACGTTGGTTCCCACTGTCGCTTTAAATGTCACGGCACCGCGTAAAGGGTAGTTCACCGATGCCGCAAGCGTTGCGGCTGCGGTTGCTTCGCTGGCACTGTTTTCAAAACGGATACCATATTCCGATAAAATATCCTGTGCATCCGCCAGTACATCCATCAGGTGGGAAATCGGTGCACCTTGATAGCCTGCGACATAAGAAACTCCCGATTCCAGTAATGCTTTTGTTACCGCAAGGATCCCTTCACCGCTGAAAACTTCACCTTCACCCTGCCGTAATTTTTGAACTTCTTGGACAAACGAACGCTCAGCCATTTTAACCTCACCAGTCAACGTCGGCACGTTATTATCTTTTTTGTGTTTCCTTCTTGTATCTCATTTGTTAATAAATGGTCAATCCATGATTAATCATGCATATTAGATTCTTGCAGAGAGTGGATAAGAGGTGCATAGAGCGGACAAAATCATTGTAAAACAATGAAAAAATGCTGATGAACAGGCTCAAAGGTAAATATTTCAGTCTAGTAAACTATTGGCTAATTACTTTCACTAATCAATCATTAACTCCAATTAATCCTTACTCATAGAAAGGAATTAGAGTATTCATCTGATTAAAATCAATATGGCAATATAGATAACTTTTTGATTAACTAGTAGGCAGCAAAATATAAATAACTATATGAATAATCATATATTTAAAACTAAGAATTAATAAAAATAACTTTATTTTTTAGTTTGTTACCGAAATCACAATCAGCACATTCTTTGCACTTTTTTGCAGTATTTGGATAGTTTTTGCACAAATGTGGCTAGGTAAGCAAATTCCTTTATGCTATGTTCGAAGCACAATTGGTTAAAAATTGTTTAATAAAATGTTAACAAAATCGATTCCTGTGATGGGTCGAAAGTCGTCAAAAAATAACAATAAGATATCTAAATATCCCAACAAAGACCCTCAAAGGACCCACTAGCCAGTGACTTCTATCTGCTAGGAAGCCAATCAGGGTTACAGTGTTTACTTTGGAGGCACCTCCTTATGTTGAGCAACTCATGGCCTTACGCACCTGCACCTCAAATAGAGAATCAACTCTGTTCTTCTGAACGATTGTTGTTCAGTTCAGCCGATCCTGAAGAGATCAAATCCATGGTGGGGCGCGTTATGAAACCTCATCAATTTCAATTACTTAATCAACATCAGCGCCTTGATGCTCGCATGCATTACATCCCAATGGGCGACATTTCCCTTAGTCGGCTACGTTATGGTGCTGATGTGGCTATCACGCCAGGACAACTCGAAGATTTTTTTCTGGTGCAGATGCCGCTATCAGGCAGTGCCATCATTGAAAGTGGCGGAAAAACCGTAGAATCGACACCACTGATGGCCTCATTATTGAGTCCTGAAGAGTCTACGGTGATGCGTTGGAACAGTGATAATGACCAGTTTATGCTACGCATCTCCCGTTCTTTATTAGAACGTACTTTGGTCGGGCAGCTTGGACATACTTTAGATAAACCATTAGTTTTTGAATTAGGGTTTGCTTGGCAATCATGTATTGCATGGCGTACGTTGATGAACTATCTGATTGAATGCGCAACACGTACGCCAGATTTGCTGCAACATAAGCTTATTACCACTCAAGTAGAACAATTGGTTTCTGTCACACTCTTATCCACACACCAGCATAATTATTTGGAAGATTCCGGTATGCGCCGTGCCACTATTCGTCCGCGCCATGTGCGCCGCGTTCAAGAGTATCTTGAAGCCCATGCCCACGAACCCATTACGGTAGAACAACTGGCTCACATTGCCGGAGTCAGTTTACGCAGCCTATATGCCGGTTTTAAAGAGTTTTTGGACATTAGCCCGATGCAGTATTTACGTGATTTGCGTATGGAACGCGTGCGAGCCGAATTGATGTCAGGGGAAGCCACCAGCGTCACGGGGGTCGCCTTACGTTGGGGATTTGCTCATATGGGACGTTTTAGCGCCGAATATAAACAACGCTATGGTGAAAGCCCAAGCCAAAGTATGAAAAAAGCGTAACGCGTAACTTAAAGCAGTCTTTGATTAAAATGACCGTATAGCGAAAAAGCCATGCGGTTATTTTTTTCATCGATAATGCTCTCAACCATCACTTGGAAACGAGTCGTTAATAGGGATATCAGCAGCCTTTCGGCTGCCAATATTAATAAGGCAGGATTAAAACGGAATGGATGCTTTGAGATAAATTTGGGAACCTTCAGGGCGATTTTTCACCGAGAAATCTTTCTCCCATTTTGCCGTAAATAACCAGCCTTGTGGGTTAGCATAGCGGATTGACGGACCTACTGCGAAAGCTTGAGCCTTACCTTGTGCGGAGTTTGGACCGCTGTCATTCGTGGTTTGCATAAACCCATATCCACCAATACCCGCAACCCAACCATTGCCAAAGCCCCAACCGATCGCATAATCGGCGTGGAATGCCTGACCTGAACGCGTGTCCGTATCATTATTGCGGAAGTTAAAGTCATACATCATTTTTAAATCCGCATTAACGCCCACTGGGGGAATATAGCTGATTGCCCAAACTGGCTGTAATACCCAGTAATTCTTCCCTAAGCTTGAGGGGTCAGTTTTACTGTATTTTCCGGTTGGGGCATAAGCATCCAAGCCCAGCACATAATGTAAATCTGCTGAAGGATGGAAGCCTAATGCGGGACCAAAAGTGATATCCCCCAATCCACGGCTAGTTTCCTTATTCCCCGCCGCTTTTGCAGTCACATCAAGCAGTGGAAGAATGGTATGGAATGCCAAATCACCACCGAACACTTTTTGATCGGTAACCCAGATAAAACGCGGTGCGAGCACATTCACATTGACACTAAAGCCAGGAATAGGGATTTTATCGCCTTTATCATCACGAACACTGTCATAATGCGCATTACCGCCATATACCAACACATGCACACCTTGCGGTGGCAATGCGCCAGACATAAAGTTTTCGAGTCCATCTGGGTAGATCCCAAGCCCCCCCCCCTCGGTTGCAACGGCACCGAACGACAATGCCCCCAAGCATGAACCGACGATTAGCTTATTGACCATTTCTTTATTCATCATTTACCTGCCGCTATAGTTGTTTTTATGGTGGTGATTTTTATATTTGCTGTGTTTATCTTGCCTACGATTTGGTAAAGCCCATTACCGCTTTTTCTTCGCTGCTAATTGCTCAGCAACTAAATACCCAGAGCCCCCGCCAAGACCAGGACCCGGATGTGTTGATGCCCCAATGTGGAACAGATTTTTGACTGCCGTTTGATGTGCCTTAGTTTGTCCTGAAGCGGCAAACGGTCGTAGCCAAAAGAATTGATCTGGAGAACAAGTTCCTGAATAAGGATCTCCCCCCACCAAATTGCAGTTGTAGTTTTCCAGATCTGCCGGAGAAATTGCTTTACGACCAATGATCAGGTTAGTCACTCCTGGCATCACCATTTCCAAACGCTGTTGAATACGATCGGCTACAGCTTCACGCACCGTTTCATTCCAGCAACCATCTTCAGGTACCGTGATTTCGCCCGCCGCGTCCCCTTTCAAATGGCGAGGTAATTCCTGCATTTGGATCCATAAGATCCAGCCACCATCAGGTGCTCGACTTGGATCTAACGCTGTTGGCTGACCAATACCAAAGGTGGGTCTATCTGGTAAATATCCGTTATTCGCCTGCGTGACAGACAAACACACTTGCTCCATACTTTCTGTAAAATGCACCAATGGCACATGGCGTAACTCTGGATTACACCACGGTGGCGGCGCACTGAGCGCAAAGTGAATTTGCATGCCCCCGCGACCATAACGGTATCCCTTAGCATGTTGCTTCACTTGAGGGGAAACCTCATCAAGTAGGCTGCCATACAGCTGAGTTGGTGTCACATTACACACCACACTTTCACTCGCGGGGATAAACTGCCCATCGACCCGAACACCTATCGCACGGCTCGCTTTACCACTGCCTTTCGTGATGATTTTTTCCACATGAGCATGGGTACGCAGCTCACCACCATGTTGCTCAATGACTTTGGTAAATGCTTCAACAATCCGATAACTTCCCCCTTTCACGACCGGCATTCCCCCCGCCACTACCGCCGCAAAAGTCAGCTTTCCTATCAGCGCTGAGCTGGCTTCATCAGGCCCTAGCCCTGTATGCAGCACCCACGGTGCCATCAGTGCTCGGCTAAAGTCATGCTGCAATTCCCGCTCAGACCAGCGCCGAAAACTCTCCACGCCAGACTTGGCAAAATCCAGTAGACCGTCGACGCCACGTTTACGCCATTCCGAAAACAGCAGTTTAAACATGCCGCCGCTGTAGGGGTTCTGCCCCAACAAACCAAAGGTCAGAGCGGCATCTTCACTGAACAATTTTTCTGCCATTTGGCGAAATGCAAAGCCATCACCGGGTGCGATTTCATCCAGCTGTTTGGCGGCAGCACCAATATCTCGTTTTAATGCCACCGATTTACCATCGGGTTGCACCAAGCCGGTGGAATAATCGCACTGAGCAAATTCCAAGCCATGCTGCTGCAGTAAAGGAGCGAGTTCTTGATAACCGGGACTGCCCACAAACAGGGAATACCAGCAAGAAAGTAGGTCGTGAGTGTATCCGTCAAATAGCGCTTCAGTACGAATACAACCACCAAGGCGGTCGTTGCGTTCTAATACCAATACGGATTTTCCGCGCACCGCCAATAACGCCGCGCACATCAGCGAGTTCATCCCACTGCCGACCACAATCACTTGAGGATTTGATAAGGTCGCCATACCTCACCCCACCAGCGCAAGCACACGCAGTGGGCTACCTGAACCACCCTCAATTTTCAGTGGTGCCGCCACAATGACCACGCCAGTTGCGGGTAATTGATCGAGGTTTTTTAAGCATTGCAGACCATACTTATTATTGCCATGCATTAAGGTATGGCAGGGATAGGGCACTGGCCAGCTATAAGATTGCCCAGCATCGGTATTGATAGTTTCAACCCCGAATCCTTTCACATCACGTTGATGAATAAGCCATTCTACGGCTTCCTGAGAAGGACCAGGGGTATGAGCGCCATCTTCTCGCATATTCACATACGCTTCTGGGTTATCCGATTTTTTTGACCAATCTGTACGCAGTAAGACCCACGCTGCTTTTGGGATTTTGCCGTATTTTTCTTCCCACTTTTGTAGGAAATCCACGGTTAAGATCCAATCTGGGTTTTTCGCGACTTCTTTGCTGGCATCAACCACCACCGCAGGGGCAATAAAGTGGTGAAGCGGGATAGTATCAACGGTATTTTTCGGCTGATCTTTACCACTTATCCAATGGATAGGTGCATCAAAGTGGGTTCCGGTGTGTTCACCACAGCTAAAATTATTCCAATACCACGCGGGACCATTTTCATCATAACGGGAGATTTGTTCCATTTTAAATGACCAGACTTGCCCAAATTCAGCGGGTAGCTGTAATGCAGGAAATGAAGGCGATAAGGTTTGCGTCAGGTCGATAATCTGAATATTGCCTTTTTGTAACTCGCTGGCGAATGACATCAAAGTTTGCTGTTCCATACTATCTCCTGCGCCTATTGCGCTTCATGTAAGGCTGTAAATGTGCCACTGTGGAAAACTAACGGCTTACCGGTTTCGCTACCAATGCGACGCACATGCCCCACCATCAGTAAATGATCCCCAATATGATCTTGTTTGTGGTTTTCACACACCAACGTCACGATCGCCCCATGTAAGGCAGGGATCCCTTCAGGTGTCATATGTACCGCTACATCTTCAAACTTGTTTTCAACACGCGGATTGGCAAAACGCATAGCTAGCTCTTGGTGATCTTTTCCCAAGATGTTGATCGTGAAATGCTGGCAATCACGAAACACCGCAAGATTAGGGGAATGATTCACTAGGCTCCACAACACTAAAGGAGGATCCAATGAGAGTGATGCAAATGAGTTGATCGTCAGACCAACATCACGTCCATCAGGCGTTCGCGTGGTGACAACTGCGACCCCTGTGGGGTAGCAGCCTAGTAAATTGCGTAAGGTTTTCGATTCAAACTCGGTATGACCCCATTCGCTCTCGCACATAAGTGTGTCCTCTGCAATCATCGACATACTGATCTCTCCTACGAAGCGCGAACTTCTTCTTGCATCAACGATTGAATATACGTATCGCAGGCATGGGCATCGTGCCACCACGGAGCAAGTACCGGTGGGTAGTTAAAAGCATTCGCGACAGTATGAGCAAGGGTTGGCAACTGCTGAGCAGCGCCTAATACATTCAGGACATGTGGCTCTGGTGGCGCTAACAAAGCGTTAGTCCATTCCACGACATGGCGACCATATTTCCAAAACTGTTCAAAAGTGTCATTCATCCACTCGGCGGTATATGGCTTATCACCACGCGCTAAAATAGCGTCATAGTAAACTTTGCTAGCTTTTGTGGCATTGTTAGAACCTTGCCCGGTCAGTGGGTCATTCGTGACTAATGCATCACCTAAACCAAAGACAATTTTCCCTGACGGCAGGGTGAGGACGGGTTTACGGACCGTTGGAGCAAAGCGCCCAGCCAGAATGCCATTTTCATCGGTCAACTCGATATGACGGCAGCGTTCAGCTTCCCAAGGTAAGTAGGTATCGATGATTTTTTTGCTATAAGCCAGATGCTCTTGCGGCGTGCGGGCTTCTCCCCATTGGTCCATCGGTCCACCAGGTACACCTTCAAATACCATAATGTGGCAATCACCGCTGTTAGTTAACGATGGGAACACAAAGTACTCCCCCACTCCTGGGATCAGGTTGAAGGAAACTTGTGAAAATTCAGGGGTTGGTAGCATTCCGTGAACATAAGTCAGTGCTAATGCACGTTGTGGTTTGTCATACGGCGAGCGGGATGCATCGCGTTCTAACAGCTTCACAATTTCGCCTTTTCCTCCTGCGAGGATCACTAAATCATGAGTTTCTGCTAAGCGTTCAAGTTCAGCGACACCCACATCTTCAATCAGTAAGTTACCGCCACGAGCAGCAAACAACTCCAGCCAATAGGGCATTTTGATACGCTGATCAACCGCTTGAGCGTAATTATCTAAGCGAGAACGCCAAGTAATAGCTTTCTCTCCCGCTTTTTCTGGGTGTGGCACAGTAAAACCGATTCCTTCAACGGGTGGGCATTTGTCTTCCCAGAAATTAATGCCAAGATCGCGTTCAAATTGCAGCGAAATATCAAACATACATTGGCTAGACATAACTCTGCCATTTTTCACATCATCTGGGGTACGGTTGGTGGCAACCGTCACATCATAACCTTTGTCTAGCAGCCCTAATGCCAATGGCATACCCGCCTGACCACCACCTACGATTGCGATACGACGCATAGTGAATTCCTCGATAAAATTAAAATAAGGGTGTCTTATTCAGCAAGACGGGGAATGGCGGGTTTCGCCTGTTCAGGTCCCATGGCAGAGTATCCACCATCGACCGAGTAATCTGAGCCAGTCACAAAACTCGCCAGATCAGAAAGTAGGAATGCCACGACCTGAGCCACTTCTTCTGGGTCGCCAACACGTTGTAAAAGATGATAATCCGCAGCGACGCGGTCGGTTTTTTGACGATCGCCGCCAGTCAGTTCATCCATGACCCGTGACCATGTCCAACCAGGGGAAACAGAGTTGACGCGAATACCGTCGGGAGCATAGTCCATTGCTTGACTGCGCGTGACTTCAAGCATGGCAGCTTTGGACGCGGGATAGAGCCAACGACCTGTTTGCGCGACCGAAGAGGAAATACTGGTAAAATTAACAATTGCCCCTTTGTCTGCTTTCGCTAAATAAGGTTTGGCAAATTGCGCTGCCATCACCGCACTCACGACATTGATATTGAGTGCCGTGAGCCAATCTTGGCGAGAAGACGCTTGACCGTCATCCAAATAGGTTGCGGCCAGATTAACCAAAAAATCGAGTTGACCGTACTTTTGCGCAACACGGTCAATACCGTGTTTTAGTTGTTGGTCATCGGTGATATCGATAGGTAGAAAGTCAATATTGGGCTCCGATTGCGCCACACTTTCTCCATTGGTTTTATCAATATCAAAAATGGTCACTTTCACCCCATAAGAACATAAGATTTTCGCCACCGTTGCGCCGATTTTTGTTGCACCACCTGTCACAATGGCAATTTTGTTGTTCAGACCTTTCATCGCTGTGCCCTCTTTGCTCTCATTCGCTCACCATAGGTTCACAAAAGAATATGTTCACAAAATAATGCGTTCACAAAAAATTAACATGACGCATCATTACGCAAAAAAGGCAAAACGCTGTAGCCTATATGCGCAAAGATTATCCGCACAGCGCGGCTATTTGATTAATAACTTAATGATTATATTGAATAAATAGCCACATTTTGCAGTGACTATCCAGATAGTGAAAAGTGTGATTTATGGGCGTTCTAGAATTTGAGCACCCGGACCCTGATTCCCTAAAATATCTTCAGGGTTGCGCAATGGGCAGTCACGCAGTGATAAACAACCGCAACCTATACAATGGTCTAATTCATTACGTAATCGAGTTAACTGCTTGATTCGTCTGTCTAAAGAACTTTTCCACTCTGTGGACATGCTCTTCCATTCTTCTGCGGTCAACGTGCTATTGGCAGGAAATTTACCTAGCGCATCTTGGATCTCTTTTAACGGAATTCCTGTGCTTTGAGCCACTTTAATGATGGCAATATAGCGTAAAACGACAGGTGGAAAACGTCGTTGGTTTCCTTGGGTTCGAGCGCTTTGAATTAACCCTTTTGCTTCATAAAAATGCACGGTTGATACGGGTACACCCGCGCGCTTTGCCACTTCTCCCACGGTAAGTGCTCGTGAAAAATCCCCCTTTTCCGCCGCAATTTCCCGCGTTTTTATCGTCTTCATGGTTTTGCCCACCATTTTTGCCCACCCCCTATTGACCTCAACTTAACTTAAGGTTTTATAGTGCCAGCCTCTTTAATTGTCAATTTAAGATGCCAATGATAATGAATAAAAAAACGCTAACTTTGCTATGCACTGTACTTATCACCGCAGGTGGGGGAACAGTGATTTACTCGACATACGCCAATTCAAACGATAAACCACAAGCGGCTTATCAGTATCCTCCTATAAAAGTCGCTTTGGCGCCGGTGACGCTCGCTAATGCCCCCCGAACCTTCTACGGCGTGGGAGAATTAGAAGCCGGCAGCCAAGTATTGGTGGCTGCTGAGACCAGTGGACGCATTACTAAAATCGGTTTTGAATCCGGACAGCCAGTGAAAAAAGGGCAACTGCTAGTCCAACTCAATGATGCCGTAGAAAGAGCCGATTTGGCTCGCTATCAAGCGCAATATCGTAATGCAGCTCGTTTATATGAGAGAACGCGGACTTTATCTGCTCAACATTTGGTGGCCGAAGCTCAAGTAGATAGTACGCGTGCTGAGCGAGATATGGCGCAAGGGTTAATTCAACAAACCCAAGCCTTAATTGCACAAAAAGCCATTCATGCCCCCTTTGATGGCATCATCGGTATCCGGCAAGTTCATGAGGGTCAATACCTTAGCCCTGGGGAAACCATTGCTAGTCTGGTGGATACGCAAACTTTGAAGCTAAATTTCTCATTAGATGAACAAGCCTCCCCTGAATTGCATCAAGGGCAAGTGGTGGATCTTGCTGTTGATGCTTACCCAAACACGCCGTTTCCCGCGAAGATAACCGCCATTGATCCGCTGATAGGTAAATCCCGTACGATTGCATTGCAAGCCACATTGGATAACAGCAATGGCAAACTCAAAGCCGGTATGTACGCTAATGTCACGGTAGTTCGCCAAGCCAATAATGCGGTACTAACTGTCCCTGAAACTGCGGTCACTTATACCGCTTATGGGGATACGGTGTTTATCGCTGAAGGTTCAGCTGATGCCATGACCGTTAAACGTGTTTCTGTAAAAACAGGACAGCGTTTTGATGGCAATATCGAAATTGAGCACGGGCTCATGGAAGGTGACCAAGTCGTGAGGTCGGGGCAATTACGCCTGAATAATGGCTCAGCGATTATTCCTGTGGCACAAGATACATTATCTGAAACGCCTCAAGGCTCATAAGGACAGCATCATGAAATTCACGGATTTGTTTGTTCGCCGCCCTGTTTTAGCCTTAGTGGTGAGTGCCTTGATTGTACTTATTGGGCTCTTCGCACTGAGCAAGTTACCCATTCGCCAATACCCACAGCTAGAAAGTTCGACGATCACCATTACAACTCAGTACCCCGGTGCATCGGCAAAACTCATGCAGGGATTTGTTACCCAGCCCATTGCACAAGCCGTCTCTTCCGTAGAGGGGGTCGATTACTTATCATCATCATCCGTTCAAGGCAGTAGCCTCGTTACCGTACGTATGGAGCTTAATCGCGATTCCACTCAAGCGCTCACCCAAGTGATGGCAAAGGTGAATCAAGTTCGTTATAAGTTACCCAAAGAAGCTTATGACCCCGTTATTGAACTCTCTTCTGGGGAATCTACCGCTGTAGCTTATATTGGTTTTTCCAGTACCGAACTCGCTATCCCTGCTCTGACAGATTATCTTTCCCGCGTGGTGGAACCCATGTATTCGGCGATTGATGGGGTGGCAAAAGTGCAAGTATTTGGCGGGCAGCAGCTCGCAATGCGCCTATGGCTAGACGCGGATAAACTCGCCGGTCGAGGTATTTCTGCGGCTGAAGTTGCGCAAGCCGTACGCCAAAATAACTACCAAGCGGCGCCCGGAAAGGTCAAAGGAGAATTTGTTATCTCCAACGTGTATATGAACACCGATTTGACCAATGTGGATGAATTTCGAGACTTAGTGATCCGCAATGATGGCAACGGGCTTGTGCGCTTAAAAGATGTGGGCACCATTGAGCTTGGGGCCGCCTCCACGGAAACCAGCGGATTAATGAATGGCGAGCCCGCTATTTATTTAGGTTTATTTGCCACCCCAACGGGTAACCCGCTGGTCATTGTGGATGGCATGAATAAACTCATGCCTGATATCACGAAAACACTGCCGCCAGATGTGAAGGTGGAAATGGCCTTCGAGACGTCACGGTTTATTAAGGCCTCTATCAACCAAGTGGTCAGTACCTTAGTTGAAGCCCTGCTAATCGTTATTGCGGTGATTTACCTGTGTCTTGGGTCTATTCGCAGTGTCATTATCCCTATCCTAGCAATTCCGCTGTCCATGTTGGGTGCCGCTGCATTAATGATGGCGTTCGGTTTTAGTATTAACCTGCTTACCCTGCTAGCGATGGTGTTGGCGATTGGGTTGGTGGTGGACGATGCCATTGTGGTCGTGGAAAACGTCCATCGGCATATTGAAGAGGGGAAATCCCCCGTTCTCGCGGCCTTAATTGGTGCCCGTGAGGTGGCAGGTCCTGTTATCGCCATGACCATTACACTCGCAGCGGTCTATGCGCCTATTGGTTTGATGTCAGGGTTAACTGGTGCGCTATTTAAAGAATTCGCACTCACCTTAGCCGGTGCCGTGATTGTTTCAGGTATCGTGGCATTAACGCTTTCTCCTGTAATGAGCTCATTTATGCTGAATTCAAAACAGAATGAAGGACGTATGGCGAGAATGGCAGAAACCTTCTTCGAAACGCTTGCCCATTATTACACTGCCATTTTGAATTTCTCGTTGAAAAATCGTTGGATGACAGGAATCTTAGCGTTAGGTGTCGTGGTCAGCTTGCCAATGCTGTATCACGCCGCGCCGCGAGAGCTCGCCCCTGTTGAAGACCAATCGAGTGTATTAACCGCGATTAAGTCCCCACAGCATGCCAACCTTGAATATGTGGAGCGATTCTCACGTAAGTTACATGATGTCTTTACGGCGCTTCCCGAAACGGAAAGTACGTGGATTATCAACGGTACTGATGGCCCGTCCGCCAGCTTTGGGGGAACTAACCTCACTAGCTGGGAACAGCGTGAGCGCCCTGCTTCAGCCATTCAATCTGATTTACAAGGACGAGTTGGTGATGTGGAGGGTAACAGTATCTTTGTTTTTCAATTACCTGCACTACCCGGTTCAACAGGCGGATTGCCAATCCAAATGGTGTTAAAAAGCCCGCAGGATTATCCGGTACTGTATCGTACGATGGAAGAAATTAAACAACGCGCTCGTGAAAGCGGTCTGTTTATGGTGGTAGATAGCGATCTCGACTACAACAATCCTGTCGTTGAGGTGCGTATTAACCGCTCAAAAGCCAATAGCCTTGGCATTCGCATGCAGGATATTGGTGAATCTCTCACACTGCTCGTCGGCGAGAACTATATCAACCGCTTTGGCATGGATGGTCGCTCCTATGACGTGATCCCGCAGAGCTTACGTAGCCAAAGACTCACACCTGAAGCTTTGTCTCACCATTATGTGAAATCCGAGGATGGCAGCATGATCCCGCTGTCAACCGTCGTGGATATTTCTACGCAAGTTGAACCAAATAAGCTGACCCAATTCAACCAACAGAATGCCGCTATTTTTCAAGCTATCCCCGCTCCCGGAGTAACATTGGGGCAGGCGGTAGCGTATTTAGATGAGATGGCCAGCGAACTACCTGCCGGTTTTAGCCATGATTGGCAATCTGATTCACGTCAATATAAACAAGAAGGAAACACCCTCGCCTTTGCCTTTATGGCGGCGCTGATTATTATCTATTTAGTGCTCGCCGCGCAGTATGAAAGCCTTGTCGATCCTTTGATTATCTTAATTACTGTGCCACTTTCAATCTGTGGCGCCTTGATCCCACTCGCCCTCGGCTATGCCACCCTCAATATTTATACCCAAATTGGGTTAGTCACCTTAATTGGGTTAATCAGTAAACATGGGATCTTAATGGTGGAGTTTGCCAACGAGCTCCAAGCCAATGAAGGCTTAGATAAGCGACACGCCATTTTAAAAGCTGCACAAATTCGTTTACGCCCTATTTTAATGACAACGGCAGCAATGGTTATTGGTTTAGTACCTCTGCTGTTTGCCACAGGAGCAGGTGCAAATAGTCGATTTGGTCTGGGTTTAGTGATTGTCACAGGCATGCTGGTTGGCACGCTATTTACCCTGTTTGTGCTACCGACCATCTATTCCGTACTCGCTCGAAATCACAATGCGACGACATTAACCCCAAGACGTTATGAGCTTGCTGAAGCTAACCGCCTAATTAAACATTCTGAGGAGACGGCGCCATGAATTACTCATCGTTAAACCATCTTTCACTGGTGCCTACACGCAAGGAAAAACGGGCAGCTCATGACAATAAATCAACTGATTTTTCTGCCAACCCGATGAGTAATAGCATCGCGATGATGATGATTTATCATCCTTATCCATTAAGTACCTCACATTCGGACGTCACAGATCCACAGCGTAAATAACCTCTAGATTTAAAT
>NZ_JAMPSW010000027.1:0-40601 GCF_028484855.1 Providencia sp. PROV033
TGAAAAGTGCGCTTTTATTCAGCGCACTTTGTTCTCAATTTTTAGACAGTATTATTTAGGCAATATGCTTTTGGCGAAAGAAAAACGGCAACACCACAATACTCACCACCAGCACGATTATCGTGGCAATCATGACAGACATAAATGCGCTATCAAATGCCATATTCGCCTGATTTACTAAGAGATTTGCACTATCTTGCGGTAACCCCTCTGCCACAATTAACGCTTCATCGAGGCTATCGTAAGCTTTATCCGCGACAGATAGACTTTCGGGTAATGTTAACTTCGACGTATAAATTGCGGTCATCAACCCCCCCATAAACGTGACGCCCAGTACACTACCTAACTCATAAGCGACTTCCTCAATGGAGGCGGCCATCCCTGCTTTTTCATCTGGCGCATTCAGCATAATAGTGGTGGAAGCCGTGGTAAAAATGGCACCGAGCCCAAAGCCAACGCAAAATAAAAATGACAGTAACACAATGCCTGTAGAGGATTTAAACACCCACGTTAACCCTGCAACACCAATTAGCGTACAAGTGAATCCCAAAATCATCATCAATTTGGCACCGACTTTATGCAAATACATACCCGCTAAAGGCGCAGCGAGTACCGATGCGATAGGGATCGGAATAATGTACAACGCAGCCTCAAATGGGGTATACCCAAGAACCAACTGCAAGCGCTGGCTCAACAGCAATTCAACCCCCACAATAATAACCACAGACAAAATTGCCATCATAATCCCTGCAAAAAATTGCGGGTCACTGAGCAACTTGAAATCCAGCATGGGTTTTTCGGCGGTTAACTGTCGACGGCTAAAAATGACCAAAAATACAATGCCTACCACAGCCGCTATCAGCAACGTAAACCAATCAATATTCGGTTTACCCAGCTCTTTTAAGGCATAAATTGAACCAATCAAGCCCACCAAAATAAATAAAGAGCCTAAATAATCAATAGGTTGATTAGAACTCTTACTACTTTTCGGAATTAAATAGAGTGCAAAAGGGATCACCAACAGAACCACCGGTACGTTGATCAAAAATACAGAGCCCCACCAAAAATGATTAAGCAATATACCACCAACTAGGGGTCCTATAGCCGCACCACCGGATGCCACAGCAGACCAAATACCAATCGCCAGCGCTCGCTCTTTAGGATCTAAAAATACTTGGCGAACAATTGCTAACGTCGCTGGCATACTAATCGCAGCACCGACCGCTAAAAAACCACGAGATAAAATTAAGCTGAATGCTGTTGGTGAAAATGCTGCACACAAAGAGGCAAGTGCAAATAGAGGCAATCCAAGTAGAAACATAAATTTATGCCCTACTTTATCACTTAACATTCCCGCAGCAGGTAAGAGACCTGCCACGACTAACGGATAAGCATTCATAATCCATAATTTTTCAGATGCTGTTGCACCTAAATCATGGGTTAACTTAGGTAACGCGGTATATAGTACGGTGACATCAATGACGATGAGAAATAACACACTCGATACTAATAGGAGGATAATCCAACGTTTATAATCTGTTATCATAAAATCTTCTCAACTTGTTTAATTGATCACCTTGATGGATGATCGTGTTACAATATAATTCCATACGTACGTATTGAAAAGAGGTTTTTTTTAAATGGGACGTCAACGAACGATTGATCGTGAGAAAGTGCTGGAAGCAGCAGAAGAGATTGTTATCAAACAAGGTGCTACTGCACTCACGATTGATGCAGTCGCCAAATCAATGGGGATTTCCAAAGGTGGAGTCCAATACTGCTTTGGTAATAAAGAAGCGTTAATTGATGCGATGTTTGAACGTTGGGGTCACTCTTATGATGAAATTTTTAACCAAAAAATCGCAGAGGATAATTCCCCTGAGGGTCGCGTAATTGCCCACATGAAAGCCACTGCCGATCACGATAAAACCAGTATAGCCAAAGGTGCTGCGTTAATGGCATCACTGCTTCAGACGCCTGAATATTTAGAAAGTACTCGTAAGTGGTATCGAGAACGTATTGCAAACTTAGATTTATCGACTGAAAGGGGTAAACGTGCCCGACTGTTATTTTTAGCCACTGAAGGCGCCTTCACGTTACGCTATTTTGGTTTAATGGATATCGATGACGAAGAATGGCAGGGGATTTTTACCGATATGATCAGCGAATTTAATAAGCCTTAATCGCAAGGCATATATTGCTATATGCCTCTACTTGATTGTTATTTCTTATTTTTTATCGTAAACACTCGGTACAAATACATTTCGTTCGATCATTTTTTCAATTTGCTTGTTCAAAATGGTTTCGCGATAGTGTTTATGATTACCCTGTGGCTCATTCAGATACGTATTTTTTGGGTAGATTGGATTTTCATAAATGAGCTGGGCGCATTCAGTTCGAATATCTTTCAGCCAGTTACTGACCGAAGCATTCGCGCGATGATAGCGCATCGCTTCAATGTCAATCACCCCGTAAACATAGGTTGACCCGTTAGTATCTTCTTGTTTACCAACAATTTTACCTTTATAGTCGACTATCAGTGAACGGCCGCCACCACAGTCAATAGGCGCTTGCGTGGTTGGAAACATATACATTGAGCCAATATTAGGCGCGACAACATAGAAGTTATTTTCCAATGCTCGGGCACGGTTGGATATCTCAAACAAATCATTTTCAGTAAATGGTGTCGGTAATGATGCTCGATACACCACTTCAGCTCCATTTAATGCCAGACCTCGACCATTTTCAGGAAAATTTCCTTCCATCGCCATCATGATCCCTAAACGACCAATTTCGGTATCAACAACAGGCCAAAAAGACTGTAATGAGCGTCCATATTTTTTAATCCACTCATCATACAGATCATGAGGAGATGCCGACCGCTCACAGGGCAGTAAAGAGGACATTTTATGGTGTTTCAGAATAATGTTACCTTTCGGGTCAATAATAAACCCGACGTTAAACATAATTCCCGGCCAATCAGGATCACGTGTTTTCGCCTGCGCCATGATGTAAACATTTTGAGATTTCGCTAACTCACCTAACCTATCGGTTTCTGGACCTGGGATATCAATAGCCCCATCTTTTAAGAATTCCGCAATAGGCAAATCCAGCGCTTCATCATTGAAGCCTTGTAAAGCTCCCTCAGGAAGAACGAGTAACCTCACGGGAAGATCTAATGAAGATAGCCACAGCGCACCATAGGATAGCTCTTCAAGATGGTCGATATTTTTCATAATATCGCTACGCGTTTTTATTCCCCACGTTGTTGGCACTAAACCCACTACACCATATGGCTTTATCATAATAATTCTCCGATTTTATTTTCGAGTTACCTGCATTTTGCATTGTTCAAAAATCAAACTCATCGAATATTATTCATGTGTTAATTTTATGTCAAATGTATATTAATTTTCATTTTATGGATATTTACGCTTAGTTTTATCACTATTCATAACTAATATGTCAATTGAAAATTTAAGCTATAAACATATTAATAACCTGCTATAAACCCTATTTATTACAAATATAACCTAACGTTATTTTTGTTTTATACAGTTGTAAATCAACTTATTACGTAATTTTAAATCTTTTTAATTTCTGCATAAAAGTAATATAGGAATACATTTTCATTTATAAAATAAAAGGAGAAATAAATATAAATCTTAAGATTTATTAATATTTAATACAAAAACAAAAAATGCATGAAATATCCGCTTACTGCATTTATTGTACATTTCATTAATATTTCTATTGTGATTTAACTTAAAAAAGTAAAGTGTATTGTCGGCTTTTCAGATTTAAAAAATATACGTACTTGCCATTAAAAAAATATCGATCGAATAACGATTAGAGAGTGATTTATGACAATACAAACATCTGAAATTACATCTGTATCCTCAAAACGCACGACCTTTAAAGTCATGCTGGTTTGCTGGCTAAGCATTTTATTTGAAGGTTATGACGTCGGGGTTATGGGTGCAGTTTTACCCACACTCTCTGAATATAAAGAGTGGAATTTAACCCCAATTGAATTAGGCGCCTTGAGCAGTTATACCCTCGTGGGAATGTTCTTTGGTGCTTTTATTATCGGAACGTTAAGCGAGTTATATGGTCGACGACGCATGCTATTAATCTGCGTTACGCTGTTTTCGTCCACCATGTTAGCCACCGCTTTAGCGCCAACACCTTGGTTTTTTGGATTAATGCGATTTATCGGTGGTATCGGTCTTGGGGGGGTTATTCCTGTCGCTGCCGCCCTCACAATAGAATATTCCCCAACCGAAAAAAGATCGTTCAATTATGCCATCATGTACTCGGGCTATTCACTCGGTATTTTATGTGCTGCACTCGTTGCTATCGCTATTCTTAGCCAATTTGGTTGGCGTGGCGTGATGATAGTCGGTGCTTTACCCTTGCTGTTAATCTGGCCGATGTCTCGCCTGTTACCTGAATCTATTGAATACCTCAACAATCGAGGGTTACACGATAAAGCGAAAAAATTGGCTGAAAAGCTTGAAGTTACCTATCACGAACCTGTGAAACACGAAAAACAAGCTTCCCGCAGTTTAAAAGAAGTGGTTGCGATTATCTTTTCCAAAGACTACCTACGAGCAACTTGCTGTTTCTGGGTTGCGCTGTTTTGTGGTGGTTTCATTGTTTACGGGCTCAATACTTGGCTACCCTCCATTATGCGTAAAGAAGGTTACGATCTGGGCTCCAGCTTAACCTTCTTAGTGGTGTTCAGTTTGTCTTCAGCACTAGGTGGGTTATTCCTCGGGAAAGTTGCCGATAAATGCGGCGCTAGAGGAACTGTTGCGTTCTTCTTTATGCTTGGCGCTATGGGTATTGGTTTGATGGTATTTAAACAAAATATCTATATGAACTATTTACTTGTCGGTCTTGCTGGGATTGGCTGCATTTCTGCACCACTCATCCTAACGGGCTATGTTGCGCATTTCTATCCATCAAGCGTACGGGCTTCTGCAACCGGTTGGACAATGAGTATTTCCCGTGTAGGTGCCATGTCTGGACCGATGTTTGGAGCGTATATTGCCAGCTTGGGTGTCGCAAGTAGTTGGAACTTTGCAGCATTCTCAGCCGTAACCGTCATTGGCGGTATTGCTGTCATGCTACTTCCTAGTAAGCGTCTATAGATAATAGATAAAAAATCCCCTCTACCATTGAGAGGGGATTTTTTCTTCAGTGTTATCTATTCAGGATTATCACCAAAAACGGTTAATTTGCTCACGCAATGCTTCAGCCGTCGCTTTTCCTTTTTCCCCGACCAACGCTCGACCGGCAATAAAGGCTTTCGCTTTGATGCCTTCAAAAAGGTGAATATCTTCTGGCACAATACCGCCTGTTATCGACAATTCGAGACCTAAATCAGAAAGTTGGCGCATTTTGGTAAGATCTTCAGGCCCCCAACCGACTCCGGCTAATTCAGCATCACGGGAACGGTGGTAAATCGCCTGTTTGATCCCTAAATCCACCCAGCGCTGCGCATCGTCTAATGTCCAATTACCATACAGCTCAATTTGAATTTCACGCTTAAATTCATCCGCCACTTTTTTACACGCAGTGATGGTGGCAATATGCGCGGCCGCAGAAACCGTGATCCAATCGGCTCCGGCTTCGAATGCCATTTTGGATAAAATAGCGCCACCATCTGTCGTTTTCATGTCACACACAATAATGTGGGATGGATGATTACGACGCAGCGTCGATACCGCGTTCATTCCTTCGGCAAAAGCTAAAATGGTACCAATTTCAATTACATCAACAAAAGACTCAACGTTATTAGCGACTACCAGCGCATCTTTCAGATTCGTTTGGTCTAATGCAATTTGAATTAAAGGTTTAGTCATTTGATTATCCTAGTGTTTAGATTAATTCGGAGATTTCATACATAGCGGCTTAAGCTAATGCAACATCAATCACCTGATAAACATCTTCAGCGCTGGTACAGCGGCGAATTTTATCGAGGTCAATCCCCGTTTCGCTCTCCTCATCATCCAACACTTGAGTCACTTCCATTAAACCTTCCATATGCTCATCAGAAGAGCTACCCGCTAAAGTGATCAAGACATCTACAGGTTCACTTTCCCCATCAAATACAATGGGTTCTTTAAGAGTGACTAAAGCAAAAGCTGTTTTTAAGACACCATTTTCAGGGCGAGCATGAGGCAAGGCTAAATTAGGAGCAATACAGATATAAGGACCTAACTCTTTGACGCTGCTAATAATTGCTTCATGGTAGTCCGGTAAAATCGCACCTGATGCAATGAGCATATCGGTGCCAATCTTAATCGCATCCTGCCAATTATCCGCCGAGGCGTGTAACTGAATGGAATTGTTCTCCATTAGAGATTGTTTAAAACCCATGGCATTGCTCTCCTATGGTCATGGACACTCATCACTGAATACCCATGACAAATTTAGTTATTGGATTTATTTCGATTCACTAAAGTTATTATGAATAATTGACAGTAATTCATCGCCGAATGAGTTCGGGTTTAACATGTTCTGAACGCCCAGAATGAATTTGCCTTCCCCTGCATCCATTTCGGATGAGAGATGCTTGGATGAAACAATGATATCGGTGTTCGCCAATTTTGATTTGTAATCCGAGGCCGCGCAGGAATCCATAACATGAGGAATGCCCTTACTTTCAAGATATTTGGCAATTTTCATTTTCATCATCATTGATGAACCCTGCCCATTACCACACACGGCGAGGATACTGACAGGTCTAGCACTGCTTGAAATAGGTTGCTGGGTTTGCTCGTTCTCAATATTCTGCGCTACCTGTGGCTCTACCGCCGCAGCCGCTTGAGCATCTTCTTCTGCACGCAATCTTTTCGATGCAAAGTACATATAAACAAATGACAGTCCAATCAACACAAAGAAAAAATATTTTGAGAAAGAGAGACCTTGCATCACAGGAGGGAAAACTAATGCCCAGTCAGCCATTCCCATCCAGCCGCTAAAATCTGTTCCTTGTTGGCTAAATAACGATATCGCCCATGCCGATCCAAAGACCTCAATAATCCCCATCACAAAACAGATTTTCATAACGGCTTTCCAGCCACCAAAATGGTTAGCAAACACCCCTATCGTGGCATTAGAGAAGAACATCGGAATAAAGCCTGGAATAATCATGATCGGAGAGCTTAATCCCAACATGATTAACACCGCAGTAAACTGACCTAATGCCCCCCACATGAAACCAAACACCATTGCATTTGGCGAGAATGCGTAAATTGCGGCGCAGTCAATGGCAAGGACAGCATTAGGAATAACACGCTCAGAAATTCCTTTAAATGCTTCAGACAGCTCGGCGACAAACATCCGCACCCCAGTCACGATGATCTGAATGGCGACTGCGAATTTCAAACCGGTTTCTAAAATATAGATACTCCAATGGGTTTTCCCTGCCATTTCTTGCAGGTTAGTTAATCCAAAGGAAAGGAGGATGATACCGAAGAAAACCGTCATAACAATGGCAGTGGCAGCAATGCTATCATGGAAAATATGCAGCCATTTCGGCAACTTAAGATTATCGACGCTATCATTTTTATCACCGAGCTTATGCGCTATTTTGGTAGCAATCCATGATGCGACTTGTTGCTGGTGACCAATTGAAAACCCAGCTCCACCAGTGACAGATTCCGTTGGCTTAAACATAATATTGGACGAAATGCCCCAATATAACGCCATCAGAATTGCAGAATAGATAATGGTTTCCCACATACTGGTTCCCAGCACAAAATAGAATACTGCAATCAATCCTGCTTGCTGGAACATGATATGCCCCGTCAGCATAATGGTGCGTATTCCCGTAATACGACGGAACAGAACCAACAGTATGTTAATACCCAATGCAATCAGCACCGTATAACCCACCCATGAATAGTTATCTCCCATGGTTTCCATGGTCGCCATCATTGAGGTATAAGGGTCAATAACTGAGCCGGTAAGGTGATGATACTCTGACATTTTGGCAATGACAGGTTTGAAACTGGAGACTAATGTGTCGGCACCCACTTGCACTAACATAAAGCCGACGATGGTTTTAATGGTTCCTTTTAGGATGGTCGTACCATCTCTCTTTAGAAGCCAGTAGCCAATCAACGTGACTAATCCCAGTAATAACGGGGCTTTTGTCATCACTTGGCTGTAAAAAATATAGAATGAGTCGTACAGAAAATCCATATTTTTACCCCTAAATCAAATTTAGTGTGAATTATTATCTTATTTAAAAGTACATTACCCTGATCACAGACAAGCATTCTCACGCTATAATCAAACAGTTTATCAATTCAATCACTCAAATACATTTTGCAATCATAAGTAATCATTAAGTGCTCATTTATGATTGTTTAAAGTGATACTTTTTGACCAGCAAAAAACCCTACATTTGCTGTGTTGATCACAACAAATATAGTAAAAATTATATTTTACAGTTAGTTATATGTTTTATTTAACATGGGTAATTTTTGAAATTAGTAAGTTGACAATTTTCATTGTGATCATATAGAATCAAATCTAATCATTTTGAATCAAAAGTTGTCATACTGACTATCACCACTCACGACGAAAAATGATTATACAGAAATAAGGCGCGACACATGAATGAGACACAAAGACATCATGAAATTTTGTCTTTATTGAAAGAAAATCAAATCATTAACGTATCTTTCATTACAGAGCATTTTAATATCTCGCCTGCAACCGCCCGTCGAGATATCGCCAAACTGGATGAGCAAGGTAAGCTCAAAAAAATACGTAATGGTGCGGAGCGCATTGAAGAGAAAAAACGCAAATGGTCACCACTGAATATCAACAGTACCGATCATTACGAAGAGAAATCACAGATTGCGGTAAAAGCAGCGGAGCTTTGCCAACCCGGAGATAGCGTTGTTATCAACTGTGGTTCCACCGCATTTTTGCTAGGACAGCAGCTTTGTGGAAAAGGCGTGCAAATTGTGACCAACTATTTCCCGCTAGCCAGCTACTTGATTGAAGAAGAACACGAGGACGTGATTCTGATTGGCGGGCAATATAACCGAACACAAGGTATTTTTCTTAACCCAGCCCTCAGCACATTGATGGGCTATGCCGGAAACTGGATGTTTACCTCAGGGAAAGGGTTAACGGAAGCAGGGCTGTATAAAACAGATATGCTGACTGCCGTTGCTGAGCAACAGATGCTTGATCGCATAGATAAACTGGTTGTCGTTGTGGATAGTTCAAAAGTGGGAAGTCAAACTGGCATGCTTTTTTGCCCCACAAATAAAATTGACTATCTGATCACAGGTAAAAGCGCCGACCCGAAAATTCTCCAAGCCATCAAAGCCCAAGGCACGCAAGTCATCCTTGTATAATTAGACTAACAATCTAATTCAACGAATTAACAAATTTATTCTGTATTTCGCCTTATTTTCATTAATAAGGCGCTAATCCCCTACATTTGAAATTCTGGATAGGAAAGGTGTTGCTATGAGTAAAGTAAATGAAATTACCCGTGAATCTTGGATTTTAAGCACATTCCCTGAATGGGGAACATGGTTGAATGAAGAGATTGAAAAAACCGTTGTAGAGCCAAACACCTTCTCTATGTGGTGGCTAGGCTGTACAGGTATTTGGTTGAAAAGCGCAGGCAACACCAATATTTCCATCGATTTTTGGTGTGGAACTGGCAAAAAGACACAGAAAAATCCGCTGATGAACCAGCAACATCAAATGATGCGAATGGGGGGTGTTGAAGCATTACAGCCTAACCTACGTACCTCAATCTTCCCTCTTGATCCCTTTGCAATTAAAGA
The DNA here is from genome assembly GCF_028484855.1 of Providencia sp. PROV033. Classification (NCBI taxonomy): domain Bacteria; kingdom Pseudomonadati; phylum Pseudomonadota; class Gammaproteobacteria; order Enterobacterales; family Morganellaceae; genus Providencia; species Providencia sp. PROV033. Next base: position 9,831 of record NZ_JAMPSW010000027.1, read on the forward strand.
TGTTGATGCCATTTTGGCATCCCATGATCATGCCGATCATATTGATGTTAACGTCGCTGCGGCGGTACTGCAAAACTGTGGCGATCATGTGAAATTTATCGGCCCACAAGCCTGTGTCAATCTGTGGACTGGCTGGGGTGTACCAGAAGATCGCTGTATTGTGGCAAAAGTCGGTGATGTGATTGAAGTGGGCGACATGAAAATTCGCGTACTGGATTCATTCGACCGAACAGCGCTAGTGACCTTACCAAAAGGTGTTTCGTCCTATGACAAAGCAATTTTAGATGGTATGGATGACCGTGCAGTGAACTATTTAATTGAAACCACAGGCGGTTCGCTCTATCACTCTGGTGACTCTCACTATTCCAACTATTACGCCGCACATGGTAACCGCTACAATATCGATGTTGCACTGCTTTCTTTCGGTGAAAACCCGCGTGGTGTCACTGATAAAATGACCTCATCCGATATTTTACGTGCCGCAGAGTCTTTAGATTGCACCACCGTCATTCCATTCCACCACGATATTTGGGCAAACTTCCAAAATGATCCACGTGAAATTGAAGTGCTGTGGAATATGAAAAAAGAGCGCTTACAATATAAATTTGCACCATTCTTCTGGCAAGTCGGAGGAAAATATACCTACCCTACGGATAAGGGGCGTATGCATTATCAGCATTTCAGAGGCTTCCAAGATATCTTTAAAAACGAACCTGAATTGCCGTATAAAGCCTTCTTGTAAGGTTGATATCGATTAAAAAAACAAAATCCGGTAAGGCGCATTCCTTACCGGATTTTTATTATCTTAATAAAACCGCTAACTTTATGTTAATCACAAAAATAGTGATTAAGGGATCACGCCCAGCAATTTAAACCAAAAATAATCCAGCGGCACCAAGAGGAAAAAGGTCAAAATAAACAAGATAAGGCACAATCTAATCCCATCCATTAACGGGACTTTTCCCATCCCCATCGCTACGACGATCGGAGACGCTTGGTAAGGCAACAATGGTGTTGAATAACCAATCACTTGAACCATAAGAACCGCAATCAGTGGGAAACCGGTAGCATTAGAGAGTGACTCTGCTAATGGGGTATAAAGCGCAGGAACACCATTGGCTGTCACTACAAAATTTAAACCGCTGGTCAGACCCACCAAACTACCAAAATCTATAAATGGGTTATTTGGATCAAGTGGTAGCATCTTCTGTAAGTAAGTACCAACCACCATGCCTACATTGGAATAACTCACTAATGTGGCAAGGCTCAAAATCCCTGCTACATAAATACAAGTGCGGATATTCACGGCTTTCACAAACTCGTCATTGGTGACAAACCCGACTTTCGGCAGTAAACAAAAACACGCGGCCACCAGCCCAACCCACGCAGGAGAAATACCATGAGCGGTATCCGTGATCCAAAATAACAACGTTATCGCTAATACGATGCCGAGCTTTTTCTCATCACGGCTCATCGGCGGTAAGGTTTTCTGCTCAGCTACTGGCTGCAATTTAGCGGGAAATAGGAAATAAATGCACAGAACAACCAACGAACCTTTGATAAGCCCTAAGATCGGCATATGCAGGAACAGATAATTTAAATAGGAAAGTTTAAGGTGATACGTGGTTTCTATTGCCCCCGCCATCACTAAATTAGGCACGTTGGCAGGCAATATTGTTGCCGACAGTTGGAAAGTACCAAAACCCACAGCCAGCGCTAATCCAATGCGTCCTCGGCTACCACTTTGTAACCCAACTTTGTCCGCAATCGCCATGACAATTGGCATTAATAATGCGATTCGCCCCATATTCGACGGCATAATAAATGCCAGTCCATAAGCGAGGATTACCACACCAATAATCAGCTTTAGCCATGAACTCGTGAAACGCCCTGAAATATGTTGAGCGATACGCTCCGCCAGCCCCACTTTATTGATGGCAAACCCGAGAATGAATCCACTCAGTACCAACCAAAATGCTTCTGAGGTAAACCCAGAAAAAATGACATTGGTCGGTGCTAAATGTAAACATGCCGCTGCGGCTAAAAACAGTAATGCAACCAGATATTCTGGTAACTTCCCTGTCGCCCAAAACCCTATTGTGATTGCGATGACAACCGCACTCAACCATTCTATGTCTGCCATCCACGTCGCCTTTATCTTGGTTTTATTATTTTCAATTATTGCTCGAAACTGCATCAAGAAAATTAAGTATACGTGAAATTAATACTCTATAGATGTATATATAACAAACTAAATACCATCGGTTTGTTATAGTTTATAAAGGTGATTTTATATACATTTAACTTTATTTTTTAACACTATAATAAATAAAGTAAACAATATGATTATACCGATTCCTTACTCAAAATATGTAGACCACCTCATCACCCAAAATAAAATAATCCCCAATGAATTAACTAAATCACAGCTCCATATCTTGGCTGTTAACAATATTCAATCTCAATTAATAAAGAGCAAATCTATTGAAATGATTGATAAATTTTCAGCTCAGATCCAATGCGGTAATATTTCGGTTAAAAATCTAAGAAAAATTGGCGAGGGTAGCTACGGAAATGCATATCGTTTTGAAAATTACGTTATAAAAGTGCCAAAAAAACCAGACCAGTTCGCACCAGAGTACGCTACCTGCAAAAGAACTTCGCGTATATTAAATGAAATCAATGGTCATCATTTTTCCAGAACCTCCACCTTACCCGATACAGGCCAACGTATTTTAATCACTAAATTTGTCGATGGTGAAGATGCCCAACCATTAGAAGCCTTTGATTTTATAAAATCTCACCAACGTATCCTTCATGATTTTTATGTACAGGGAAATGTGAAGAAAGATAAACAGGGTAAATTATATTTAATCGATGCTGATCAAGTCACTCTATCTTATCAAGGTCGACGAAATTCAATAGCAAGTGAAGAGTTTTATGAAGATTTTGAATGTTTTCGTGGAGAGGAGCTGGTGGTTCCCAAAAGAATGAAATCGCCGGAAAAATACAGTTTAGACAGAATATCTTGATGGTAATAAAAAGCCAGTATAACTAAGTCCGTCATACTGGCTGTATTTTTAAAGCAGTGGATGATTACTCAACCGTCACCGATTTAGCGAGGTTACGCGGTTGGTCTACGTCAGTCCCTTTGATTAAGGCGACATGATAAGACAGGAGTTGTAGAGGAACAGTATAGAAAATTGGTGCAATTAACTCTTCAACATGAGGTAGAGAAACAATTTTCATATTTTCGCTCGCTTCAAAACCTGCATCTTGGTCAGCAAACACATACAGTAAACCGCCACGCGCACGCACTTCTTCAATGTTAGATTTCAGCTTTTCTAGCAATTCGTTATTTGGTGCAACGATGATGACTGGCATATCCGCATCAATGAGTGCCAATGGACCATGTTTCAATTCGCCCGCAGCGTAAGCTTCTGCGTGAATGTAAGAGATCTCTTTCAGCTTCAGTGCGCCTTCAACGGCAATAGGGAACTGGTCACCACGACCTAAAAACAGTGCATGGCTCTTATCAGAGAAATCTTCAGCTAATGCTTCAATCACTTTATCCTGAGATAACATGCTTTCAATGCGCGCTGGCAATGCATGCAGAGCCGTCGCGATACGCTCTTCTAACTCTGGTTTTGCCCCTTTGAGGCGGCCCATGTAAGCCACCAGCATTAACAATACGGTTAGCTGAGTTGTGAATGCTTTCGTCGACGCAACACCAATTTCCGCACCGGCTTTGGTCATCAGGGAAAATTCAGATTCGCGAACTAATGAAGACGCACCCACGTTACAAATTGCCAGCGATGTTAAGTAACCTAGCTCTTTCGATAAACGTAGAGCCGCTAATGTATCCGCCGTTTCCCCTGATTGGGAAATGGTGATCATTAAGCTACCTTTACGGTGAGCGGGTTTACGGTAACGGTACTCTGACGCAATTTCAACATCACATGGAATACCAGCGAGTGATTCAAACCAGTAACGCGCAACCATACCTGCGTTATAGGAGGTTCCGCACGCTACGATTTGGATATGATCAACTTGAGATAGAATTTCGCTGGCTTTCGAACCTAATTCGCTCAGGTCGATGCCATTATTTTGGCTAAAACGCCCTTCAAGAGTGTTCTTAATTGCCATCGGCTGTTCATAAATCTCTTTTTGCATGTAATGACGGTAAGCGCCTTTATCACCTGCATCGTATTGAACATTCGATTCAATCTGTTCACGCTCAACTGGTGCGCCTTGCTTATCAAAAATACGCACAGTGCGGCGAGTCACTTCAGCAATATCCCCTTCTTCAAGGTAGATAAAGCGACGGGTGACAGGCAATAACGCCAATTGGTCGGAAGCTAAGAAGTTTTCGCCAACACCAAGGCCGATAACCAGTGGGCTACCAGAACGCGCAGCAACGAGTAAATCAGGATTACGGCTATCCATAATCACAGTGCCATAAGCGCCACGTAATTGTGGGATCACTCGCTGAACCACTTCCAGTAATGTACCGCCTTGCTGCTGTTCATGATGAACAAGGTGCGCAATAACTTCGGTGTCAGTATCTGAACTGAAGATATAACCGAGTTTTTTCAGCGCTTCTTTCAGTTCTAAATAGTTTTCGATAATTCCGTTGTGAACAACGGCGATATAACCTGAGGTATGAGGGTGAGCATTACGCTCACTTGGAATACCATGAGTCGCCCAACGAGTATGCGCGATACCCGTTCCACCAGAAACAGGATTTTTTTCTGCTTCTTCCGCCAGCATTTGTACTTTACCGACTTCACGTAAGCGTTGCAGATGACCTTCATGATCAACCACCGCCATACCCGCAGAGTCATAACCACGGTATTCTAAACGGCGAAGACCTTCTAACAGAATTTCCGCGATATCACGTTGTGCGACAGCACCAACAATTCCACACATATTAAGTTATTCCTAAATAAAGGGGTTATTCCCCTCTTATTGTCGCAACCTGATTATTGTTCAGCTTTCGCTGTTCCCCAGCCTTGTAGAAACGGGGAATTTTATTGTTTTATTTGTTTGCTACTTTTGTAGCGATTTTTATATTAAAAAAACTGACCGACATTGCTTAGACTGCTAATTCTTAGATAACTAATTCGTTCATAGCTAATCATAGGAGAGACTTGAATATCTCTCCTCAATATTTACTTATGTTTTATTTACTTATTTTTTCTTTACTGGGCGCTGCCAGTTTTTAATGTGCGTCTGTTTCACGCGGCTCACCACCAGCTCACCTTCGTTAATATCACGAGTGACTGTAGTACCCGCTCCAATTGTAGCGCCATTAGCCACACTGACTGGGGCAACCAACTGAGTGTCTGATCCAACAAACACATCATCACCAATAACCGTTTTAAACTTATTCACACCATCATAGTTACAGGTAATCGTACCCGCACCGATATTCACGTTACTACCAATTTGTGCGTCACCTAGGTAACTTAAATGCCCTGCTTTAGAGCCTAAGCCCAGAGACGCATTTTTCATTTCAACAAAGTTACCCACATGGGATTTCGCTGCTAATTTAGCACCTGGGCGTAAGCGAGCGAAAGGACCAACGGTACATTCCGTGGATAATTCAGAATTTTCAATCACAGAGTATGGGCTGATAATTGAGTTATCGCCAATCACACAGTTTTTAAGGACACAGCCAGTTTGGATCTGAACGTTATTACCCAGTGTTACGTTACCTTCGATGATCACGTTGGTGTCGATCACCACATCACGCCCATGAGTTAAGGTTCCGCGAATATCAAAACGGGCAGGGTCAATCAGCATCACGCCCGCTAACAGTAATTTTTCAGCTTGTTCTTTCTGGTAGATGCGCTCTAATGCAGCTAATTGCAGACGGTTATTCACCCCTTCCATTTCACTGAGATGGCTCGGATGCACAGTCGCAATTTTGTTACCTTCTTTATGAGCAAGCGCAATAATATCGGTAATGTAATACTCACCTTGGGCATTATTATTGTTCAGTTGGCTTAACCAGCGCTTAAAGTCTTTCCCGCTTGCCACCATAATACCCGTGTTGATTTCTTGGATTTTACGCTGCTCTTCGTTGGCATCTTTTTGCTCAATGATACCAACCACTTCACCATTTTCACGAATAATACGGCCATAACCCGCAGGGTTATCGAGAATAACAGTGAGTAAACCAATACCGCCTTCCGGCTTAGCTTCAACGAGTCGCTGTAATGTGTCTTTAGCGATCAGCGGTACATCGCCATACAGCATAACAATGTCTTCATCATCTTGGAAATGCGGTGCAGCTTGCTGCATAGCATGACCCGTACCCAATTGTTCTGCTTGTAGAACCCAATTGAGGTTTTGTTCACCCAGTTTTTCTTTCAGTAAATCACCGCCATGTCCGTATACCAGATGAATATCCGACGCACCGATTGATTTCGCAGTATCAATCACATGCTGAACCATTGGTTTACCTGCCAGCAAATGCAGAACTTTAGGTAAGTCTGAATACATCCGTGTGCCTTTACCGGCAGCTAAAATCACGACACTTTTTCTTTGCACAGTCATATTTTCCTGAAACTCCAACTTTGGGGTGAAAGTAAACCTATTTCCTGCATAAATTACTACATATTTCGCACAAATAAAAAAGCCAGTTAGTCAAACTAACTGGCTTTTTCTATATTGCTATCATTACATAAGCTTTTTAGTTAACTCGATAACTCGAAGTTTCGCTATTGCTTTTGCAAGTTCTGCTGATGCCTGAGCATAATCAACATCGCCGTGTGCTTTGCGGACATGTTCTTCCGCTTTGCGTTTAGCTTCCACTGCACGAGCTTCGTCTAAATCTTTACCACGGATCGCTGTATCAGCGAGTACGATAACGCCAGTTGGTTGAACTTCTAAAATACCGCCGGAGAGGTAAATTAGTTCTTCTTCACCAAACTGCTTCGTAATGCGCACCATGCCCGGTTTTATGGCAGTCAGCAGCGGGGTATGCTGCGGATAAATCCCCAACTCACCTTCACTACCTGTCACCTGAATTTTTTGTACTAAGCCTTCAAACATCTGTTTTTCCGCGCTTACTACTTTCAGGTAGTATGTCATTGCAGCTACCATATCAACCTCTCGTCAGATGGATTAAAGCTTTTTCGCTTTTTCCACAGCTTCTTCAATGGTACCAACCATGTAGAACGCTTGTTCTGGCAGGTGGTCGTAATCACCGTTCAGGATGCCGCTGAAGCCACGGATAGTGTCTTTCAGAGAAACGAACTTACCTGGTGAACCAGTAAAGACTTCTGCAACGAAGAATGGTTGAGACAGGAAGCGCTGGATCTTACGAGCACGAGCAACAACCAGTTTGTCTTCTTCAGACAGTTCGTCCATACCTAGGATTGCAATGATGTCTTTCAGTTCTTGGTAACGTTGCAGAATAGACTGAACGCCACGCGCAACATCATAGTGCTCTTGACCAACGACCAGTGGGTCTAATTGACGGCTAGTAGAATCCAGAGGGTCAACCGCAGGGTAGATACCCAGAGACGCGATTTGACGGCTCAGAACTACCGTTGCATCTAAGTGAGCAAAGGTTGTTGCTGGTGATGGGTCAGTCAAGTCATCCGCAGGAACGTAAACCGCTTGAACGGAAGTGATAGAACCAGTTTGAGTTGAGGTAATACGTTCTTGAAGAACACCCATCTCTTCCGCCAGCGTTGGTTGGTAACCTACCGCTGATGGCATACGACCTAACAGTGCTGATACTTCAGTACCTGCCAGTGTATAACGATAAATGTTGTCAACGAACAGCAGTACGTCACGACCTTCGTCACGGAATTTTTCAGCCATAGTCAGACCAGTCAGCGCAACACGCAGACGGTTTCCTGGTGGCTCGTTCATCTGGCCATAAACCAGTGATACTTTATCCAGAACGTTTGAGTCTGTCATTTCATGATAGAAGTCGTTACCTTCACGGGTACGCTCACCAACACCAGCGAACACTGAGTAACCTGAGTGCTCAATCGCGATGTTACGGATCAGTTCCATCATGTTTACGGTTTTACCAACACCCGCACCACCGAACAGACCTACTTTACCACCTTTCGCGAATGGACAGATTAAGTCCATTACTTTGATACCGGTTTCCAGCAGTTCAGTTGAGTTAGCTAATTCTTCGTAGCTTGGTGCAGCACGGTGAATAGACCAGCGCTCTTCTTCGCCGATATCACCTTTCATGTCGATTGGTTCACCCAGAACGTTCATGATACGTCCCAGAGTTGCTTTACCGACTGGTACTTCGATTGGGTGCTCTAAGTTTACAACTTCTAAACCACGGCTCAGACCATCTGATGTACCCATTGCGATACAACGGACAACACCACCACCTAACTGTTGTTGAACTTCCAACACCAGTTTTTCTTTACCGTTAATAACCTCAAGAGCATCGTACACTTTTGGTACGTTATCTTGAGGGAACTCGACGTCCACAACGGCGCCGATTACCTGGATAATCTTTCCAGTAGCCATCTTGAATCCTCTACGTAATTCGTAAACCTAGCTGTTAAACCGCGGCAGCACCAGAAACGATCTCGGTCAGTTCCTGAGTAATGCTGGCCTGACGAGCTTTGTTGTAAACCAACTGCAACTCTTTGATCAGGTTTCCACCGTTATCTGTAGCGGCTTTCATCGCTACCATTCGAGCGGCCTGCTCACTAGCTAGGTTTTCAACGACGCCCTGATAAACCTGCGACTCGATATAACGACGCAGCAGGGTATCCAGCAACGCCTTAGGATCGGGTTCATATAAATAATCCCAAGATTTCTTCTTCAGCGTTTCGTCATCGCTTGCAGGCAATGGCAGTAACTGAAGAATCGTTGGCTCTTGAGACATTGTATTGACGAACTTGTTGTTCACCACATACAGTTTATCTAAACGCCCTTCATCATAGGCTTGTAGCATAGAGTTAACTGGGCCAATCAAGTCAGAAAGGGTTGGGTTATCACCCATTCCGGTTACTTGCGAAACGACATTGCCGCCTACAGAACCGAAGAATGCTACCGCTTTAGAACCGATTAAAGCCAAATCAACCTGAACGTTTTTCTCAGACCACGTTTTCATGTCTGCCAGCAGTTTTTTGAACAGGTTAACGTTCAAACCACCACACAGACCACGGTCTGTTGAAACAACCAAATACCCGACGCGCTTAACTTCACGCTCTTCGAGATATGGATGTTTATATTCCAGATTACCTAATGCAAGGTGACCAATCACACTGCGCATGGTTTCTGCATAAGGACGGCTGGCCGCCATGCGTTCCTGCGTTTTACGCATTTTGGACGCCGCGACCATTTCCATCGCTTTAGTGATTTTCTGCGTGTTTTGCACGCTTCCAATCTTGGAACGTATCTCTTTTGCGCCGGCCATTTCTGCTTCTCCTTATTAACCAGACGGCCCATAAAAATTCACGGGCCGAATAGTATTACCAGGACTGGGTGGCTTTGAATGACTCGAGCAGTTTATTCAACTTAGCTTCGATATCATCGTTATATTTGCCCGCCAGACCAATTTCGTTCATAAGGTCAGCATGCTCGCGCTGTGCAAATGAAACTAATGCAGCTTCGAATGCACCAATTTTTGCTAACTCAACATCGTCCAGATATCCACGCTCTGCAGCGAACAGAGACAGTGCCTGCTCTGCTACTGACATTGGTGCATACTGTTTCTGTTTCAGCAGTTCAGTTACTTTCTGACCATGGCTCAACTGTTTACGAGTTGCGTCATCGAGGTCGGAAGCAAACTGAGCAAACGCTGCCAGTTCACGGTATTGAGCCAGTGCTGTACGGATACCACCAGACAGTTTCTTAATGATTTTAGTCTGAGCAGCACCACCAACACGAGATACTGAAATACCTGGGTTAACCGCTGGACGAATACCAGAGTTAAACAGGTTAGATTCCAGGAAGATCTGACCATCTGTAATCGAAATTACGTTTGTTGGTACGAATGCAGAAACGTCACCCGCTTGAGTTTCAATGATTGGCAGAGCAGTCAATGAACCTGTTTTACCTTTCACTTCACCTTTCGTGAATGCTTCTACGTAATCAGCGTTAACGCGAGCAGCACGCTCAAGTAAACGTGAGTGCAGATAGAAAACATCACCAGGGTATGCTTCACGTCCAGGTGGACGACGCAGTAACAGTGAAATTTGACGGTATGCGACAGCCTGTTTAGACAGGTCATCATAAACGATCAGCGCATCTTCACCGCGGTCACGGAAATATTCACCCATCGCGCAGCCAGAGTATGGTGCTAAGTATTGCAGTGCAGCTGATTCAGATGCAGTTGCAACAACAACAATGGTATTTTCCAGAGCGCCGTGCTCTTCCAGTTTACGTACTACGTTAGAAATAGTTGATGCTTTCTGTCCGATAGCAACGTAAACACATTTGATGCCAGAATCACGTTGGTTGATGATTGCATCGATCGCCAGAGCTGTTTTACCAGTTTGACGGTCACCGATGACAAGCTCACGCTGACCACGGCCGATTGGAATCATCGCATCGACTGATTTATAACCAGTCTGTACTGGTTGATCAACTGATTGACGGTCGATAACACCCGGAGCAATAACTTCTACAGGAGAGAAGCCATCGTGCTCAACAGGACCTTTACCATCAATTGGTTGACCCAGAGTATTCACTACACGTCCTAACAGGCCACGGCCTACTGGAACTTCAAGAATACGACCAGTACATTTAACTTTCATGCCTTCTGCTAAATCAGCATAAGGACCCATCACAACAGCACCAACAGAGTCACGCTCTAAGTTCAGTGCGATTGCGTAACGGTTGCCAGGCAGTGCGATCATTTCACCCTGCATGACTTCGGCTAAACCGTGAATACGAATGATACCGTCGTTAACGGAAACAATCGTACCTTCATTGTGAGCTTCACTCACAACATCGAACTGAGCAATACGCTGTTTGATCAGTTCGCTGATTTCGGTGGAATTCAGTTGCATATGCTCCAGTCCCCTTAAGACTGCAAGACGTCAGTTAAACGCTCTAAGCGACCGCGGACACTTCCGTCAATGACGAGGTCTCCAGCACGAATGATCACTCCAGCAATAACAGACTTATCAATTTTGCAATTCAGCTTAACTTTGCGTGACAGACGTTTTTCCATCGCTGCAGAAATTTTAGCTGACTGCTGTTCACTCAGTTCGTTCGCAGAAAGAACATCAACTTCAACAGTTGATTCCAGCGTATCGCGCAATTGAATAAATTGAGCTAATACTTCTGGCATCGTTGTTAAACGACCGTTTTCCGCCATAACACGAATCAGATTTTGAACATGCTCGTCAATTTCATCTCCACAAACAGAGATAAACGTTTTAGCTAATGTTTCTGGTGCAATAGAACCAGAAAGCAGCTCACCAACCTGTGCATTGCGCGTCACCTCAGAGGTGAAGGCCAGCATTTCTTGCCATTTAGCAACAGCTTGGTTTTCCACAGCAAAGTCAAAAGCTGCTTTGGCGTAGGGGCGAGCTACAGTAGCGATTTCAGACATGCCCCTCCCTCCTTACAGTTCAGCGACTAGTTTATCAACGATGTCGCTGTTAGCAGCTTCATCCACGGAACGTTCGATGATCTTCTCGGCACCTGCGATAGCAAGCATCGCAACCTGTTTACGTAACTCTTCACGTGCACGTTTACGCTCAGCATCAATTTCAGCTTGCGCTTGTGCTACGATTTTTGCACGTTCTGCTTCTGCTTCCGCTTTAGCTTCATCAATCATTTGAGTGCGTTGTTTATTCGCTTGCTCGATGATGACTTGTGCTTCAGCTTTCGCTTTTTTCAGTCGGTCGGTTGCGTCGGTTTGCGCCAGTTCCAGGTTCTTTTTAGCACGTTCTGCGGAAGATAAACCGTCAGCAATTTCTTTTTGACGTTTTTCTATGGCCGCCATAATTGGTGGCCATACATACTTCATACAGAACAAAACAAACAGGACAAACGCGATAGCCTGGCCGAGGATTGTTGCATTTAGATTCACAGACAATACCTCTTATTTATTAGTTAGTTAATGTTCTTAATATGTGCCGTAACGTTAATTAGGCAACAGCGAACATTACATATAAGCCCAGACCAACAGCAATCATCGGAATAGCATCGACCAGACCCATTACGATAAAGAACTGTGTACGCAGCAGAGGAATTAAATCTGGCTGACGAGCAGCGCCTTCTAAAAATTTACCACCTAGGATGCCGATACCGATCGCAGCACCGATCGCCGCTAAACCCATCATAATAGCGGCAGCCATGTACAGCAGATCCATACTCAGGTTTTCCATGACAGTCTCCAGTTTGTTTCAGTTAATACAATTATTGATAATAAAATTAGTGCTCTTCAGATGCCATCGACAGATAGACAACAGTCAGAACCATAAAAATAAAGGCTTGTAGCGTAATAATCAGTATGTGGAAGATAGCCCAAGGCAGGCTTAACAACCACTGTGACCACCACGGAAGCAGAGCCGCGATAAGAATAAAGATCAATTCACCTGCATACATGTTACCAAACAGTCGCAGACCGAGTGATACAGGTTTTGACAGCAGGCTAACCCCTTCAAGAATCAAGTTTACAGGGATAAATACCGGATGGTTGAAAGGCTGCATAGTGAGCTCTTTCGTGAATCCGCCAATTCCTTTCATCTTGATGCTGTAAAAGATTATTAGGATAAACACACCAATTGCCATCGACATCGTGATACTTACATCTGCGGTTGGAACAATACGCAGAGCAGGTAAACCTAAATAGTGCTCACCGATGTATGGGATGAAATCAATTGGAAGTAGATCCAGAAGGTTCATTAAAAATACCCAGACGAACACTGTTAATGCCAGAGGGGCAATAACTTTGCTCTTCCCGTGATACATATCACGGACTGAGTTATCAACGAAACCAATGATCAGTTCTATTGCAGTCTGTAACTTACCGGGTACGCCACTAGTCGCATTGGCTGCAACTTTTCTAAATAGCCACAGGAATAAAGCCCCGAGAACTACTGAGAAAAAAAGCGAGTCAATGTTTAACGCCCAAAACGTTGGACTAGCGTGGGGATCGACCAACTCAAAGGTACGTAGATCCAGCTGAAGGTTTCTCAGATGGTGACCTATGTACTCATTTGTAGTCATCACTTCTCCTGATGCAGACATGATGCCTCTTACCCTTTTGTAGTTTAAAAATACTTACCGTTTTACAACGGCTGGTGCAACAATCTGAACAATCAGCACCGCTAAATAGGTCAAACCCAGTGGTGTTAGTGACGCTTTAAACACACCAAAAGCAACAACTAAGACAGTAATTGTTGTAACAACCTTTAACCCTGCTCCTAATGCAAAGAACCAGGCTATGCGGATAGGTTCATCCTCTTCTTTTGCTTTTTGAAAGCGTGATAGCAGCATAAATACGATATTTGGTAAGCAGCATGCTAACCCACCAGCAAGAGCAGAGGCCCCCCATTCTATACTATTTGCACAGAAAGCCCCACTGAGGATTACAAAAGTTATTAACTGAATAGACAGTTGCTTAGTCGCATTACTGCCATAAAGGGAAACAAACATAACTTGTGTACTCCCAGCTCTCTCAGCCTAAGAAACGCTAAGGGTTGTATAAAACTGCCTTTGCTTAAATGTGTCAAGAGACAAAAACGTGCAAATTATACGGGCAGGCGAAATGAATTCAATCAGTAAGTAGCGAAAAGGTGAATAAATATTTAATTTTTTCGAGATAGCGCAGAATTAAGACAGGTGAGATTAATAATTTATTAACGATTAGTCGCCTAAAAATAACTTTATGTGATTAAGATCACAACAAATAGTAATCTCTTGATTAATAACCACACTCTTTATCTGGTTAGGAACCTATTTTTAAGCCATAAATCAAATAATTAAACTTGTTATTTTTTACACAAAAAATAGCAAATGATAATTTGAATATTTCATTATTAATGCTAAAACGATTTAGTAAAAATATTAGATTGGGAATATTATTACCCTTAACGTGATTATTTTTGATATATATTGGTTAATATCATGTAAATAATAAGTGAAATTAAAATAATTTTATTTTAATTAAATATAAAAATAGCCGTAACATTGTAAATGTACGGCTACCGCTCTAAAAGATAAAATAATTTTGCTCACAATTAAGTTATTTTTTTAATAGCTTAACCAAGTGCCGTTGCTCATCCAATTCAGGAATTTTTAGCTCTGTGATTGACTCAATTTCAAAACCCTCAGGGAGCTGCGCTAACTCTTCATCACGAACCACGCCTTTTAAGGCATAAAAGCGCCCTTCTTTCGCGGGAAGATGATGACACCAGCTCAACATGTCATTAAGTGAAGCAAAAGCTCGGCTGATAACCCCATCAAATCCCTCATTGGCAGGATACTCTTCCACTCTAAATTGCACAGGTTCAATATTCGTCAGACCGAGTTCATGTTGAACCTGCTTAAGAAAGCGTACACGCTTCCCTAAGCTATCAAGCAATACAAAGTGAGCATCTGGACGGACAATGGCCAAAGGAACGCCAGGAAGCCCTGGACCGGTTCCTACGTCGATAAATTTGTTACCCTTGAGATGTCCGTTCACCACGATGCTGTCCATGATGTGGCGAACTAACATTTGTTCAGGCTCACGTACCGACGTCAAATTGTAGGCTTTGTTCCATTTGTGCAGTAAGCCAACATAATCAACTAATTGCTGTTTTTGCTTATCCGTCAGTTGGATATCGGCTTTTGCCAATAGCTTTGTCAGTTTGCTGAGTAAATCCATATTATGCACTCCGACGTAGCATGCCTTGCTTCTTCAGCCAAACAAGCAGAATCGAAATTGCTGCTGGTGTGATCCCTGAAATACGTGAAGCCTGACCGATAGAAGTTGGTTTGTGGTCATTCAGCTTCGCCATAACTTCGTTCGAGAGACCTTTGACTTGTTTGTAATCTAAATCCACAGGAAGCAACGTGTTTTCATTACGTAATTGACGCTCGATCTCTTCTTGTTGACGTGCAATATAGCCTTCATATTTCACTTGAATTTCAACTTGATCTGCGGCTTGAGGATCTTCAACGCCTGGAGCAAACAAATTCAACGAAGTCAGCATTTGATACGTCATTTCAGGACGGCGTAGTAAATCTTCACCATTCGCTTCTTTGGATAATGGCACGGTCAAAATTTGGTCAATTTCTTCATGGTTATCTGATTTAGGGTGAACCCAAATGTCTTTTAAGCGTTGACGTTCTTTTTCGATCAATTCGACTTTTCGGTTGAAGTGTTCCCAACGAACATCGTCAACTAAGCCTAATTCACGACCTTTTTCAGTTAAACGTAAGTCCGCATTATCTTCACGTAACATCAAACGGTATTCCGCACGCGAAGTGAACATGCGGTACGGTTCTTTGGTTCCTAATGTGCACAGATCGTCAACCAGTACGCCCACATAGGCTTGGTCACGACGTGGGAACCAACCATCTAAGCCAAACGCGTGTTGTGCAGCATTCAGACCTGCTAATAAGCCTTGTGCTGCGGCTTCTTCATAACCTGTTGTTCCGTTAATTTGACCAGCAAAGAACAAGCCTTCAATAAATTTGCTTTCCAGCGTTTGTTTCAGATCTCGTGGGTCAAAGAAATCGTACTCAATAGCGTAGCCAGGTCGAACGATCCTTGCATTTTCCATCCCTTTCATAGAATGGACAATTTGCATTTGTACATCAAATGGCAGGCTGGTGGAGATCCCATTAGGGTAAATTTCGTTACTTGTTAAACCTTCTGGTTCTAAAAAGATTTGGTGAGCGTTTTTATCTGCAAAGCGCATCACTTTGTCTTCAATTGAAGGGCAGTAACGAGGACCTATCCCTTCGATGATCCCTGCATACATAGGGCTGCGATCTAAGTTATTACGGATCACATCATGGGTTTGTTCATTGGTATAGGTGATGTAACAAGGCACTTGCTGTGGATGCTGCTCTTGTGAACCTAAAAATGAGAATACAGGCATTGGGTCGTCACCTAGCTGTTGTGCCAGTTGACTGAAATCGATCGTTCTTGCATCAATACGTGGTGGAGTCCCGGTTTTTAAGCGATTTACACGTAATGGTAATTCTCTTAAGCGTTGAGATAACGTAATGGCTGGAGGATCTCCTGCACGACCACCACTGTAGTTTTCTAAACCAATGTGAATTTTTCCATCAAGGAAAGTACCCACAGTTAATACCACAGCTTTGGCTTTAAATTTTAAGCCCATGCGAGTAACAGCTCCGGTTACTCGGTTGTTTTCAACAATCAGATCTTCAACAGGTTGTTGGAAGATCATCAAGTTTGGTTGATTTTCTAATGCCGTTCTAACCGCTTGGCGATATAGCACGCGGTCTGCTTGTGCTCGAGTTGCACGAACAGCAGGACCTTTGCTTGCATTGAGCGTTCTAAATTGAATACCCGCTTTATCTGTTGCGGTTGCCATTAAACCACCAAGGGCATCAATTTCTCTTACCAGATGTCCCTTACCGATCCCACCGATGGCTGGGTTGCAAGACATCTGGCCCAATGTATCAATATTGTGAGTCAGTAATAGGGTTTGACGCCCCATACGTGCAGCTGCCATTGCTGCCTCAGTACCGGCATGACCACCACCAATTACGATGACGTCAAATTGCTCTGGATAAAACATGTGTGAACCTTAACGTTAGAAAATGCGGATTCTGCATTCGAGGAGTGAATTCTACTCAAGTTTGTTGGGGAGACCAAGCCCTGACCTCCCGCCTATATAATATAAAGATCTTTTTTATTTAAAGATCTCTTTATTAGATCTTTTATTAGGATCGACCATTTCTGTGGATAAGTGATTTTTCACTTTAAAGATCATCAAAGTGTAAAGGATCATATACTGTGAATGATCCGTGATCCTATTGCGTATAAGCTGGGATCTAAATAGGGACTTATGCACAGGCCTTGAACGACCTAAAACTTATAATCTGGATAACTACCGGTTAATACCATGATCTTACCGTAGTTATCCACAGTTGATTGCTGCTAATTTGAACAAATTAGAGTTCGTTTGCCCAAATTTTAACCCATTCTCCTGCAGGATCTTCAGGAATTTCGTGTTGCTGAACATCAATTTCAAAGCAATCACCGATCCTTTTCGCGCCATTTTCTTGTAATAAAGTATCTAGCGTGTGGATCGCACCACAAAAGGTATCGTATTCCGAGCTACCAATACCTACGGCACCATACTTGATCTTACTGAGATCAGGTGATTGAGACTGGATAGCTTCAGCAAGAGGTTGAATATTTTCGGGAAGATCCCCTGCGCCATGTGTAGAGCTAACCACCAGCCATAACCCTTCAAGCGGTAAGTCATCTAATTCAGGACCGTGCTGTATATCCGTTTCATAGCCGAGTTCTTCTAAAATCTCTGCCATATGCTCTGAGACATATTCGGCACTGCCCATGGTACTACCGCTAATTAAGGTTACTTTTGTTGCGCTCATGGTTATTCTCTTTCACATTAACAGGGCGCTATTGTACGCTGTGAATGAGCTGGGATCTACCTGTGGATAATGTGGTTATATCATTTTTTTTTCTAAGGGCTGATCGTACGCATGATCGGGTTTTGTAAGGAGATCAGCGTTTCTGTGGACTGTATTTCATCTATGGTCTGGATTTTGTTGATAAGTACGTCTTGTAGAGAATCTATCGATCGGCACATGACTTTAATAAAGATACTGTATTGACCTGTTGTGTAGTAAACCTCAACCACTTCTTCTAAAGCATCCAATTTTTTAAGGGCTGTATGGTAGTCTTTAGCACTTTTTAAAATGATCCCGATAAAACAGCAGACATCAAAGCCGAGTTGTTTTGCACTGATATCAATACGTGTGCCTTTTATGATCCCCGCTTGCTTCATTTTTTCCACTCGCACATGAATGGTCCCTGGGCTTACTGAGAATTTTTTGGCTAATTCAGCATAAGGTGTACGCGCATTGACCATTAATTCGTGAAGTATGTCACGATCGAGATTATCGATTTGATAATTTTCAGGCATTATTTAGTCTCCATTTTGATGATTATTCATTTTTATACCCATTTTTTTAATCAAAATAAACAGTAAAGGCTTTTTTTAATGATGGATATTGAATTTATACCTCATTTTGTTGCTTAATCTACACATCGGCTAATTACAGCAAACAAATTATGGGTAATATTATGGACAAGTCATTCATCGAACATCAGCAACAAATCAGTTTTGTTAAATCTTATTTCTCACGTTTACTTGAAAAAGAGCTTGGTCTCATTGAAGTTCAAGGTCCTATCCTGAGCCGCTTAGGCGATGGTACTCAAGATAACTTATCAGGCTGTGAAAAAGCCGTTCAGGTAAAAGTGAAATCCATTCCTGGTGCAACGTTTGAAGTAGTGCATTCTTTGGCTAAATGGAAACGCAAAACCTTAGGTCGTTTTGGTTTCAGCGAAGGTCAAGGTCTGTATACACATATGAAAGCGTTACGTCCGGACGAGGATCGCTTAACCCCAATCCACTCCGTCTATGTTGACCAGTGGGATTGGGAAAAAGTGATGGCAGATGAGGAGCGTACACTTACTTATCTGAAGCAGACAGTGGGTAAAATCTATAAGGCAATAAAAGAAACAGAAGCTGCCGTAAGTAAAGAATTTGGTTTGGCACCGTTCCTGCCAGACCAAATTCACTTTATCCACAGTGAAGAGCTGCTAAAACGTTACCCAGACTTAGACGCGAAAGGTCGCGAGCGTGCAATTGCTAAAGAATTTGGGGCAGTATTTTTAATCGGTATAGGTGGAAAACTGTCTAGCGGCGAATCCCATGATGTTCGTGCTCCAGACTACGATGATTGGACCACAGAAAACGAAGATGGTTTTAAAGGCTTAAACGGTGACATCATTGTCTGGAACCCTGTACTACAAGATGCGTTTGAAATCTCTTCAATGGGGATCCGCGTAAGCCCAGAGTGCTTAACTCGCCAGCTGGCATTAACTGGTGATGAAAAACGTATGGAGCTGGAATGGCATCAAGCATTAGTGAAAGGTGAAATGCCACAATCTATCGGGGGTGGTATTGGTCAATCCCGTTTAGTGATGTTGCTGCTACAACGCAAACATATTGGTCAAGTTCAGTGTGGTGTTTGGTCACCTGAAATGACTGAAACCGTTGAAGATATGCTGTAATTATCGATTAAAACGGCGCAGTAATCGGTTTTTTAGCCCTGTATCAAAACGCCAGATATGATCGAATATCTTCATGATACCGGGCTTCCCATAATTTGAGACAGATACCGCATGGAAGCGGTATTTACCAACTTTTTGAAGGGATTTTATTTTTTGGATCAGCTCATCAGGTAAACGTTGAGCCACAAAATCCGAAATCACAACCGCATCCGCATCACTCCACTGTTTTGATTCTAATTTTACGGTTGTTTCGCGTAAACATGCCGCTAAGTCAGTACCTCCACGAAATGTTTGGTGTAAGAAGCGCATACACTGTTCTAAACCATCTGCCGAGAGAAGATCATAATGGACTATTTCAGTGGAAAACAGCATGACATGGCAGGCTCGATTATCCGCCAGCGCAATTTTCATTAAAGCCAGACAAAAAGCTTTTGCACAGCGCTCGTTAATGCCTCCCATGGAGCCTGAAGTATCGATACAAACAACAAACGGTCCCCGAGGCTGTTCTTCATGCTGATGATGGGTTACTGGGCGCAAAACCTTGCGTTCCTGCCAACTTTCCCCTTGCAATCGATAGGTAATGAGCTGTTTCTCTAGTAGCTTTCGGTAAAATTCAAATTCGATATCTTCTAGCCCTAACATTGCGAGTTCAGCGGGTAATAACCGCAAAATATCATCACTTTGGTTTAAACCATTCACTTGTTCAGGTACTGTTTCTGGGACTTTTTCCATTACCGTCATCGGTTCAAGGATGACGTTATCATCCAGAAGAGATTTTGCAGATTGGCTGCGTCCTAACAGCTGGGCTATTTTCTCCAGTTCAGGTTGCTGACGTAAAAAATCACTGTAGCGGGCAATCAACTGGTCATTATAAGAAGCAGGGTTACTAAACCCTTTACTAAGATCCCATAAACGTCCTGAAGAGCGTTCATTTTCACCTAAAATATCCTCAAGGTTGCCACTGAGAGCTAAGCGTCGTTGTAGTTCCGCTAACAATTGCTCTTTTTCTTGTTCTAGGAGCTCTTTATGTAAAGTTGTTACTTGTAAAATCAAACTGATGCGCCAGCGTTGAACAATCAAAGATTGCCGTGCACTCCGATTTTCTATTTTCCCTTTTTGTAGTTGTAATGCTTCACGGTAAAACGGCGAATCCAGCTGCTCTAATCTGGCGATGACACTGGGTAATTGAGAGAAAAAAGTATCCGTGGGTATCCCTAATGATTTTTGGTATAGCCCAAATTCTTCAGATAATTGCTGGGGAACTAAAGCATCTTGTAGTTTTTGCTTAAGATCTTTTTTCCAACTGGAGAGATCTTTTAAGAGCGCTTTTTTTAATCGCGGGTGCTTTTCAAAAAAAACGGCCAGCTGTGGGGTAGCAAGAAGAGAAATAATAATCTCCTCAATGAGCTGGCTTTCATTCACGGAAAGCAGTAACTCTAACGACGCTAGGCTCATCATAATTAGTTAGCCACTTTGCCCAGTATTTGCTGACGGAGCTGTGTTAATTTATCGGTAAGCTTCATGAAACTCTCTTCGACACCTGCCAGCCAATGTGCTTCGATAAATAGATTGGGTTGTTGTTTTTCAAATTGATATTTTGCCCCTTGAATCTCATTTTGAATGGTATCCAGTTTATCTAACCACTCTTTATTATTTGTGGCGGGTGTCGCAGCGACGTTTTTATTTTGCAAATATAAGGTTGATGCTTGATGACTGACATCTAATAGCTGGATTTGGTTTAAATTATTCACTTCAGCTGCCAGTTCTTGGGCGAAACCAATACCATTAAGATGGGCAGATAACGTAGTTCCTTTATTTAAGAAATTCACCAACGCCTTTTTCTCAGTTGTGATAAATGTCACTTTCATATTATGCAGCTGCAATGGGCGATGTAAAAAGAGGGTCACACGTCCTTCGCTAATATTTTCAGGTAATACATAAGAGGCTTTGCGTGCAAACATCGCATTATTTTTTAAAACCTTAAACGCATCTTGATTATTTTGATCTTGCGTGGATGACATCCATTGTTGGTAAACTTGCTCAATTTCTCGCGTAAATTTACGTTGTTGCCAGCCATCCTCTTGAACGAGAGATTTGATCAACTGGGGCAGTAAATTCATAGACTGCATATCGTGCCATAAACAATCTTTGAGCAGCACAATATCCAAAGGTGAAACTGAATCCCGACCGTTAAAGAAAGCACTTGCCTGTAATAAATAAACGGCCTTCTTCCAGCGTCTATCAGAGACATATAAATTCTTTTCTGTTGCATCAATCTGTTGGCGTAACTGATAAATCAGTTCAAAACAATGATCGGGCAGCGAAATTTTGGGAATTTCTTTTTGCCATTCCCGGTACTCTTCTTCACTGATTTTTAGGTGATCAGGAACCAAATTCTCTTCTTGTGGATATTTGCCCGTTAATAAAGCACGGAAGTTTTGTTTTTCTTGAACTTTATCCAGCCAAATTCGCAGTAACATCCTATCAAAAAGTGCTTCAAGGCTATTATCAGCATCCGGCAGTTCATTAGATGCCGTCACTAATAAGCGCATCGGGATATTTTTTTCTACGTCCCCATTACGGAATTTACGCTCATTAATGGCGGTCAATAAGGTATTTAAAATCGCTGGACCCGCTTTCCAGATCTCATCCAGAAAGACAACTTCCGCATCCGGTAGATACCCTTTGGTTAACCGTTCATAGCGACCTTCATCTTTTAAGGCTTGAATGGATAGTGGTCCAAATATCTCTTCAGGAGTAGAAAAGCGAGTCATTAAATATTCGAAGGCATTAGCTTGGCGAAATGCATATTTCATACGACGGGCAATTAAGCTTTTCGCTATTCCCGGTGGTCCCAATAAAAATACGCTTTCTCCGCTGAGAGTCGCGAGTAAACACAAACGAATAGCTTGCTGACGTTCATACAAGCCACCTTCAAGGTAGTTGCTCAATTGGGCTATCCGTTCAGCTAATTGCATAAGGGGTTCCTTTTCTCTAAATAACTCGTCTAAGGGTTAGAGGGAGATGGTTATTGACCAAGCTATTGCTAGGTTATCCGTCCTTTTATTCATTGTGCAATCAGTTTCGTGATTTTTCTTTGATATTATTTGGCATAAAGCACACCTAATATCCGTGTGTTGGCGGATTGAATATTTACTGAGCAGGAACGATTCAGCGATAACTTATTCAATAAGTTAGCTTTTTATGCGTAAAAATAGGCAAACGAAACGTTTCGATAGTGATCACAAAACCAAGATAAGAATATTGAGTTGTGACTGTTCTTTACTATTATTGTATGAGCGAAACGTTTCGCTTGCGATGTATCGAAACCCCATAGTAGAAAAAACAGACTAAAAACGGTGGTAAAGAATGAAAAAAGGTATGCTGCTTAACGCTAATATTGCTGCCGTGATTGCGAAATTGGGTCATACCGACCATATCACGCTTGGCGATGCTGGCTTGCCAATTCCTACTGGCACAGAACGTATTGATTTAGCAGTGACACAAGGACTACCGGATTTCATGTCTGTTTTGCGGGTCGTTACCCAAGAAATGCAAGTAGAAAAAGCAATACTTGCCCAAGAAATCAGCAAAATAAATCCACAAATGGAAAAAGCTATTTTAGCCCATCTTCGTGAATTAGAAGCAGCACAGGGAAATCACATTGAAGTCATTTATTGCAGCCATGAGCATTTCAAACAACGAACTCATGATAGTAAAGCCGTGATCAGAACAGGGGAATGTTCACCTTACGCAAATATCATTCTTTGTTCCGGTGTGACTTTCTGAGGTGACTATGCAACCTTTATTAGAACTAATCGGCATTGATAAAGCTTTCCCCGGAGTAAAAGCACTCTCTGGAGCCGCTCTAAAAGTCTACCCAGGTAGAGTGATGGCGCTAGTGGGAGAAAATGGTGCCGGTAAATCCACCATGATGAAAGTGCTCACGGGGATTTACAATAAAGATGCGGGAGCGATCCGTTACCTTGGTAAAGACGTGGCATTTAATGGTCCAAAGAGTTCCCAAGAAGCGGGGATCGGGATCATTCACCAAGAGCTAAACTTAATTCCAGAATTAACCATTGCTGAAAATATCTTTTTAGGTCGCGAGTTTGTAAACAAGTTTGGCAAAATTGACTGGAACAAAATGTTTAGTGAGTCAGATAAACTCCTCCAGCGACTCAATCTTAATTACGATAGTCACCAAACCATTGCTGAATTATCCATTGGTGAACAGCAAATGGTCGAAATTGCTAAAGTTCTCAGTTTCCAATCTCAAGTCATCATTATGGATGAGCCGACAGATGCACTGACTGATACCGAAACCGCCTCACTCTTTCGCGTGATTGAAGATTTAAAATCCCAAGGCTGCGGGATTGTGTATATCTCTCACCGTTTAAAAGAAATTTTCGAAATTTGCGACGATGTGACCGTTTTTCGTGACGGTCAGTTTATTGGTGAAAAGCCCGTCAGTGAATTAGAAGAAGAAAAACTGATTGAGATGATGGTCGGACGTAAGCTGGAAGACCAATATCCGCGAGTCGATGTGCCTGTTGGTGATATTCGTCTTCAAGTTGAAAATGTTTCTGGTCCCGGTGTAACCAATGCTAGTTTCACACTAAGAAGCGGTGAAATTTTAGGTGTTTCAGGTTTGATGGGCGCAGGACGTACAGAGTTGATGAAAATCATCTACGGAGCAGCACCGAAAAAATCCGGCAATATCCAGCTAGAAGGCAAAAACGTCACCTTAAAAACCCCACAAGATGGTTTGAATAACGGCATCGTTTATATTTCCGAAGACCGTAAGCGCGATGGTTTAGTACTGGGGATGTCAGTAAAAGAAAATATGTCCTTAACTGCATTAGGTTACTTCAGCCACTTTGGCGGTACATTAAAGCATGGTGAAGAGCAAATGACCGTAGGGGATTTTATCCGCTTATTTAATATTAAAACCCCATCCATGGATCAGATAATTGGCAATTTATCTGGTGGTAACCAGCAAAAAGTGGCAATTGCCCGTGGATTAATGACCCGCCCAAAAGTTCTGATTCTTGATGAACCAACCCGCGGTGTTGATGTTGGGGCAAAAAAAGAGATCTACCAATTAATTAACCAATTCAAAAAAGAAGGGCTGAGTATCATCCTCGTTTCTTCAGAAATGCCTGAAGTCATTGGGATGAGCGATCGCATTTTGGTTATGCATGAAGGGCATATCAGCGGCGAATTCTCCGCCAAAGAAGCAACGCAGGAAGCCTTAATGGCGGCCGCAGTCGGTAAAAATTACGGCTCAGTTCAGGAGTTAACAGCATGAGTTCAACAACCGCACCATCAAAACGCTACTTCAGCAAAGCATGGCTAATGGAGCAAAAATCCTTAATCGCCCTATTAGTTTTAATTGCGATTGTTTCAACCTTAAGCCCCAACTTTTTTACAGTAAACAACTTGTTTAACATCCTTCAACAGACTTCTGTGAACGCTATCATGGCTGTGGGAATGACATTGGTTATTCTGACTTCAGGTATTGATTTATCAGTCGGCTCACTACTGGCGCTAACCGGTGCTGTTGCGGCATCTATGGTCGGTGCTGATGTTAATGCATTTGTTGCAGTGGCAGGCGCTTTAGCGCTCGGAGCAGCAATTGGGGCATGCACAGGTGTGATTGTTGCTAAAGGTAAAGTACAGGCATTTATTGCAACATTAGTGATGATGTTATTACTGCGCGGTGTGACCCGTGTTTATACCGATGGTAGCCCAATTAATACTGGATTTAGTGATAACGCTGACTTGTTCGGTTGGTTTGGTATTGGTCGCCCATTAGGTATTCCTACCCCTGTATGGTTAATGGTTATCGTCTTTGCTGCAGCGTGGTACATGCTGCACCACACTCGCTTAGGTCGTTATATCTATGCGTTAGGTGGAAATGAATCAGCAACCCGCTTGTCGGGGATTAATGTCGATAAAATTAAAATTATCGTTTACGCCTTATGTGGCTTATTAGCTGCTCTGGCGAGTGTCATCGAAGTTGCACGTTTATCATCAGCTCAGCCAATGGCAGGTAATGGCTATGAATTAGATGCGATTGCCGCGGTTGTCCTCGGTGGTACAAGTCTTGCTGGTGGTAAGGGGCGTATAGTTGGTACGCTGATTGGTGCCTTGATTCTCGGTTTCCTAAATAACGGATTGAACTTATTAGGTATTTCTTCAAATTACCAAATGATTGTTAAAGCCGTTGTGATTTTATTAGCAGTGCTCGTTGATAACAAAAAATAGTGATTATGACCCCTACCCGATAACGACAGGAATTTTCTTATGAAACTGAATAAATTAGCGACTTTATTTACCGCATTTGCACTAACAGCAACCGTCAGTGTGAATGCGATGGCAAAAGAGAGCATCGCGCTGGTTATTTCAACCCTGAACAACCCATTCTTTGTGACCATGAAAGATGCAGCACAAAAAGAAGCGGACAAACTGGGTTATGAACTGATTGTTTTGGATTCTCAAGATAACCCAGCGAAAGAGTTAGCGAACGTACAAGATTTAACGG
Organism: Providencia sp. PROV033; assembly: GCF_028484855.1. NCBI lineage: Bacteria > Pseudomonadati > Pseudomonadota > Gammaproteobacteria > Enterobacterales > Morganellaceae > Providencia > Providencia sp. PROV033. Next base: position 35,624 of record NZ_JAMPSW010000027.1, read on the forward strand.
TGCGCGGCACCAAATTAATGCTGATCAACCCAACTGATTCTGATGCGGTGGGCAACTCAATTCTGATGGCAAACAAAGCAAAAATTCCTGTTATCACCTTAGACCGTGCAGCTAATAAAGGTGAAGTGGTGAGCCATGTTGCTTCCGATAACCGCATGGGCGGAAAAATGGCGGCAGACTTTATCGCCAAGAAAACGGGTAATGACGCTAAAGTGATCCAATTAGAAGGTATTTCTGGAACTTCTGCGGCTCGTGAGCGTGGTGAAGGTTTCAATGCGGGTGCGAAAGAGCATAAATTCAACGTATTAGCGAGCCAGCCTGCGGATTTCGACAGAACTAAAGGCTTGAACGTTATGCAAAACTTACTGACAGCACATCCTGCTGTTCAGGCTGTTTTTGCGCAAAATGATGAAATGGCACTCGGTGCATTAAGAGCGCTGCAAACTGCGGGTCGTGATGATGTGCTAGTGGTTGGATTTGATGGCACAAATGACGGTATTAAGGCAGTTCAAGGCGGAAAATTAGGTGCGACAATTGCTCAGCGCCCAGATCAAATTGGTATTGTTGGGGTACAGATCGCAGATAAAGTATTAAAAGGCGAAAAAGTAGAAGCAACAGTTCCCGTTGAATTAGAACTCGTGGTAAAACAATAATTCCATATAAAGTAACAATCCTTGATAAAACAAGAAGATTGAAGAACCGCCGTGAACTATAGCGGCGGTTTATTTAATTGCGTAGCAAAAGGAAATAAATGTTATGGCAGCAGCTAAACTGGTTGTTTTAGGCAGTATCAACGTTGACCACATTCTGAATGTGCAACAGTTTCCCCAGCCAGGTGAAACTGTAAGAGGCGATCGCTACCAAGTTGCCTTCGGCGGCAAAGGGGCTAACCAAGCTGTGGCGGCAGGACGTAGTGGTGCTGATATAACATTTATTGCTTGTGTTGGTGATGATGATGTTGGCATTAGCATCAAAAAACAGTTACAAAAAGATACCATCAAGATTGACTGCATTGACTCTGTTGTAGGTGAAACAACAGGGGTCGCTCTGATTTATGTTAATGGTCAAGGTGAAAACATCATTGGGATTAATGCGGGGGCAAACGGACACCTTTCTACTGAACGATTAGCGGCTTATCAACAAAAAATCATTGATGCAGATGCCTTATTAATGCAACTAGAATCTCCGATTGAAACGGTACAAATGGCAGCTGAAATTGCTCGCCAACATCAAACTAAAGTGATCTTAAACCCTGCGCCTGCACAAGCGTTGCCTGATTCGCTGTTGTCGCTGGTGGATGTTATTACACCAAATGAAACTGAAGCTGAGCATTTAACGGGGATTGCTGTTAATGATGACGATGGTGCGCAAAAAGCAGCACTAGCGCTTCATCAAAAAGGTATTCATAAAGTGATGATTACATTGGGTGCTAGAGGCGTTTGGTATAGCGAATCAGGTAAGCAAGGTAAAATAATACCGGGCTTTAAAGTGAAAGCAGTAGACACCATTGCAGCAGGTGATACATTCAATGGGGCGTATGTAACTGCGCTACTTGAAGGCCAATCCGATGAAGATGCTATCATCTTTGCTCACGCAGCTGCGGCTATTGCAGTTACGCGCCCGGGGGCACAACCTTCTGTTCCATGGCGTAATGAAATTGACCAGTTTCTTCTTCAATAGGATTAATTTGTGGCAACAATGAAAGATGTTGCTCGCCTTGCGGGCGTATCAACATCCACCGTCTCCCATGTTATCAACCAAAATCGCTATGTCAGTGAAAGTGTGACCTCACGGGTAAAAAGTGCAATTGAACAACTCAATTATGCACCTTCAGCCTTAGCGAGAAGTTTGAAAATGAATCGCACAAATACAATCGGTATGTTACTCACTGCGAGTAATAACCCTTTTTATGCTGAGGTGGTGCGTGGAGTCGAGCGTAGTTGCTACGAACTGGGTTACAGTTTGATCCTATGCAACACGGAAGGGGATCTGAAACGCATGGATCATAGCTTAGAAACTTTGCTGCAAAAGCGCGTTGATGGGCTACTTATTATGTGTACTGAAGTGCAGGGACCATCCAAAACTGTTTTTTCCCGTTATCCATCGGTTCCAACAGTGATGATGGACTGGTCTCCATTTGAATCTGCTGGCGATATTATCCAAGATAACTCGTTCCTTGGTGGTGAAATTGCAACACGTTATTTAATTGATGCTGGTTTTACGCGAATCGCTTGTATTGCCGGTCCTCAAGATAAATCCCCAGCGCAGGCGCGTTATCAAGGCTTCCTTCATGCCATGAAAGCAGCATCGCTGAATATCTACGATGAATACATTATCTTCAGTGATTTTGAGTTTTCGGGTGGATTTGACTCGATGAATAAACTCTTGGTACTACCGAATCCCCCAGATGCTATTTTTGCGGGGAATGATGCGATGGCGGTCGGTGCTTACCAAGCGATTTACCAAAAAGGCATGAAAGTGCCTGACGACATTTCCATTATTGGTTATGACGATATTGCACTCTCTTCTTATATGATCCCGCCACTCACCACGGTTCATCAGCCGAAAGATGAACTTGGTCAGCAAGCGGTTAACCAACTTATTTATCGAATGGATAATCCAGATGCTGAACCATCTGTTTTAGTCTTAACGCCAAAACTAGTGGAACGTCAATCAGTGAGGAAACGCTAATTCTGCGTTTTCTCGGATTTTTTGTCTTTAATTAAATTATCACCATCGGTTTTACTGAGTAATAGAAACACAAAGGCAGAAAGTAACGTGATAGCTCCGATCGTAATAAATGTGTAATGGAAGTTATCCACAACATTGCTATTTGGCTGATTATCAAAAAAGCTCAAAATGGTAGCACTCACCGCGATCCCAAAACTAATAGACAGTTGCTGAGTCACGGCTAACATACTGTTGCCGGCGCTAGCGTTATTATCTGTTAAGTCCGCTAAGCAAATGGTATTCATGGCAGTGAACTGTGTGGACATCACCATTCCTAAAATAAACAGTGGGATAATGAGCAAGTAAATCGACATATCGGGGCTTTGCAGTGAAAATTGTGAAATCATCAACCCGATAATTACCGTGACAGTAAACAGCGTATTTCGATACCCAAATCGAGTTAAGATTCTGGTGACTGCAGATTTAGCTGTAATTGACCCAATCGCCAGCGGAGCCATCATCATTCCTGCCACAACGGCTTCATAACCAAATCCTACTTGCAGCATCAATGGCATTAAGAATGGAATACTTCCAGTACCTAATCGAGTGGCGATGTTACCGCTAATACCAATGGAGAAGGTTCTCGTCTTAAATAAGTTGAGCGGAATAATCGCATGCTTAATGCGCCTTGCGTGAAGTATATAAAGAAGAAGGCAAAGAAAACCGCCCAGAACTATCGCTAAAGGTATATAGCTAGATAATGATTTATCGCCAAACAGATCCAGACTGACTGAGAGCATGACCAAGCCAAACCCGAATAGGATAAACCCGAGGGTATCGAACTTACGTTTCGGCATTTTAAAATCAGGCATATGCTTTAATGCATAAATAATACCGAGTACACCAATAGGGATATTAATAATAAATATCCAATGCCATGTGGCATAGGTGACAAGAATCCCGCCTAACAAAGGTCCTAATATAGGACCGACTAATCCAGGAATAGTCACAAAGTTTAAAATTGGCAAGAGTTCACTACGGGGGTAAGCACGGATCAATGCGAGTCTTGCTACAGGCATCATCATCGCACCGCCAATTCCTTGAATCACTCGTGAAGCCACTAACACTGTGAGTGAAGGAGAAAGTGCACAGAGTAGTGAACCTAGAGAAAAGAGAGAGACGGCAATAATAAAGATACGTCGAGTGCCAAATCTGTCTGCGAACCAACCACTCACTGGGATTAATAACGCCACGGTTAAGGTATAACTCACAACGGCAGATTGCATCGCTAATGGGGAATGATGCAAACTTTTGGCAATATCAGGTAGTGCCGTATTCAATATAGTGGCATCCAACGCTTGCATAAAGAAAGCCATCGCGGCAATCCACGGCAAACCCGACATATTTTTAGCAGTCTTAAACATCCGTTACCTATTGATAATTTGGTGAGCGAATTCGTTCTATTAGCTTATTTTTGCATTGTCGTTAATAAGGTATAGCAGAGATCGCAAGCTTCACGACTCTTACCATTAATAATAGCATCGGCAAGTTGTTGGTGAAGTTCTACTTCTATTGCATCATTTTCCGTTATTGCATCAAAGTAAAGTTGATATACCGATCTAAAGAGATTGGCGAACGAAATTAAAAATGGATTACAGCACGCACGATAGATAGTTAGATGAAAACGAAAATCGACTTTTATCCAATGAGACCTATCAAACTCCTTATCGAGGAGAGTCATCTCATTAGACAGTAATTGCAGGGTCTGTTTTTGTTCTTCTGTGGCGTTTAGTGCTGCGAGATAACAAGCTTGGGGTTCAATGGCGAGACGAACAACTTGAAAGTGTTTAATCACCACGGATTTTTCTTCACTGTTAATCCACCAATTTAGCAAGTCTTGATCGAGGAAGTTCCAATTAGAAGCGGGCATCACTCGAGTACCAATTCGGGGGCGTGCTAAAACCATACCTTTCGCGGCTAATATTTTAATGGCTTCTCTGATGGCTGTTCGGCTGGCATTAAACTGTTTTGATAACTCTAATTCGCTGGGAAGAATAGTATCAGATAAATAGGATTCTTTTAAAATGAGCTGCCCAAGACTCCGAGCAATAATAAAAGAGAGGTTTTTTTGTGAGGCATTTTGTTGTTTGCTCAATTCCATGATTTATCCCATGCAGATACTAATCACTGATATGTTACGTGAGTAAATCAATTATTGCTGCTGAAATAGTCAAAAAACAGTAGTAATTTACGGTATTAAGTCATATTTGGCTAAAAAAAACGCGAACGAAATAAATATGTAAAAAAA